>JAFVXL010000025.1 GCA_017501145.1 Clostridia bacterium
ACGTAAAACGGAACGCTTTCCGTTTCGAGCAATTTACGAAGGTCATCTTCGTATACCGTTTGTTTTATAAATCCTCTTTCGTAGAGAGTGTCTAATACGTTTTTCATTTAATTACCGTTATTATTTAATTTTTGCAATTTCTGCCTTGAACATATCGCCAAGTCTGTGTACACCAAGATCGATACGCTCAGGAGTTGCATTAGAGAAGTTAAGACGCATTGTATTAAGTCCGCCGCCGTCATGATAGAATACTTGACCTTGAATATAAGCAACGTCATGCTTAATTGCTTCAACTGCAAGCGTAACGGTGTTAATCGGAGCGTCAAATTCACCCCAAATAAACAAGCCGCCTTCTGCGTTTACATACTTGTATTCTTCAGGCATATACTTGTTGATAGCGTCAATCATAGCGTTCTTGCGCTCTCTATAGATAGGCAAGCTCTTCTCAATGTTGGGGAACAAGTATCCACGCTTGAGATATTCACACACGATAAGCTGCGAAAGGTTGGATGTCGATACGTCTACGCCTTGCTTGCCGATAGTAAGCTTACGAATTACTTCCTTGCTACCGATTGCTACTGCAACTCTGAGTCCGGGTGCAAGTACCTTAGAGAAGCTGGTTACATAAACAACGTTGCCCTCTGTATCAAAGCTCTTAAGCGCAGGAACAGGCTCTCCTTCGAAGCGAAGCTTGCTGTACGGATCGTCTTCAAGAACCATTACGTTGTACTTAGCGGTTAAAGAAACGATTTGCTTACGATTAGCAACCGAATAAACCTTACCTGTGGGGTTAGAGAAAGTGGGTACAACATAAAGCATTTTGGGCTTATATTGAATAATCTTGTTTTCCAAATCTTCGATATCAAGACCGTCTTTGCCGGAATTTACACCTACAATCTTAGCCTGATAAGATTGGAAAATTTGAAGAGCCGTAAGGTACGTAGGATTTTCCACCAAAACAACGTCGCCGGGATTGATGAAAATCTTGCTCATAAGGTCAATACCTTGTTGCCCGCCACTCAATACGAGAGTTTGGTCAAGCTCTACATTATAAATACCAGTGTCCTTAACGTACTCGATAAGCTGGTTTCTAAGCGGCACAAAACCTTCTGTCGTGCCGTACTGCAACGCGTCGGTTGCGCGACCTTCTGCCAAAAGCTCGTAAGCTATTTGCTGAACTTCCTTTTGGGGAAGACATTGAGTTGCGGGGAATCCGCCTGCAAAAGAAATAATTTCCGGTCTTGTCAAGAGCTTAAGAATTTCTCTTGTAGCCGCGCCGTTAAGATTAGCCATTCTTTCGCTGTAATTGTACTCCATTAATCTATACTCCTTAAATCTATATATTGTAATTTTCGCACTTTGTGCGTTAATCCCAAATTATTTTTTACTTACAAAAATAACACCAAGCGTTCCAGGGCCGCAATGACAGCCTATTACCGGTCCTACGTCAAAGTGCCATATTTCAAGCCCACTATAAGACTCTAAAATAAGCTCCTTCAAATGGTCGCTATCCTCTCCCGAATCCGCATCAAGAATAATAAGCGGATAAGACGCATCAATCTCGTCTTTTTCAATAAAATTGACAAGATTATGTAAAGCTTTTTTGCGACCTTTTGCCGTTTCTAAGTTTACAAGCTTGCCGTCTTGCACTCCGATTATCGGTTTAAGATTCAAAATCGTACCCATTGCCGCCTTAAACGACGTAAGTCTTCCGCCTCGCTTAAGATAAACAAGATCGTCAACCGTAAAATAAATCTTAACTTTTTCTCTTAGCTGCTCTACAAAGGCAACGACTTCCTCGTCCGTTTTGCCTTCGTTATGTAGCTTTGCTGCAAAGTATACGATAATACCTGCGCCCATACTGATACTCTTAGTATCAACTACCGTGCATTTACGGTCGGGATATTTCTCCTTAAGCTCGTCAAGAGCGTTGTTCATAGATACAAACGTACCACTCATCTCGTGCGAAAAGCTTACGTACAAAATATCTTCGCCTGCAGCAAAAACAGGCTCGAAATACTGAACATAATCATAAGCATTAAGAGCTTGCGTTTTTGCGGACGCCCCTTGTCTCATTTTGTCAAAAAAGCCCTTATAATCAGTTGTTTCGCCACAGTCAAAAAGCTCTTCTTTGCCATCAAGCGTAAAGGGCATTTTGATAAGTGAAATACCGAGCTCCTTGATAATTTTATAATCAAGTTCGCAGTCGGCATCACAAAAAAATCTACTCATTAAAAACCTCCCCATAAATGAGTTTTGCGCAACACACCTGGTTACTTATCTATTATATATGTTTTTAATCAAAAAGGCAAGCGTTTTGTTGTCAAATTCTTAAGCCCTTAGGATAAAGGTTTTTATATCTTCCGCAGCTACCCTTAAATCCACCGAGTGGCGCTCCCAAAACAGTTACCGCACCAAAGCCTACGTGGTCGCCTGACAGCTCCTCGCCGTGCAAATATCTCTTGGCTTGGTCCTCGGTCAGCTCCACGGTAAACATTTCTTTGCCGTATGCAGAAAAAAAGTAGTGGTCAGGCTTAAAAATTTTACCATCCAGCCTACCTATCTTAACACCGCCTAAAACAATTCTTTTTAGCGGCAACGATACCGGCAAAGCAGGCACGTAAAACATACCGTCAATTTCACAGTAGTCAAGAGTTCGGCCTATCGTCGAAATCAAGAATTCGTCGACAATCTTGTTTTTCCTAAGCTTGTTCTGCTTAAAATTCCTATTGCTCGGTTCGCCCTTTTTGGTAAGCGCCGCAAAAAACTGTCCTTCTCCAACTGCAATATGCGGATAAAATCTTCGCATACGCTCGTCGCTATAATACATAGTTTGAGCACTAACTTCAGCATTAGGCG
>JAFVXL010000026.1 GCA_017501145.1 Clostridia bacterium
CGCCGCGCCTACCGCTACCACTACAGCTACAAGCGCAGCAACAATCGGGATAATAATTTTCTTTACCATACTTACCCTCCTAGATAAATTATTTGTTATATTTTACCATATATCATATATTTTGTCAATAGGTAGCGATAAACTTTTTTGTCTTTTGAGATTGCCACGTATTACAAAACTACAACCAAAAAAGGAGCGATTTTACTCGCTCCTTTTTGAGTTTTTTACATTTTTTCGGGCGCTTTTAAGAGAATAAGCTCCATGCCGTTTTTGAGTGTATTTTTTACAGCCCTGGTTATCCAAAGTCTTGCGTTAGTTGCGTCTTTGTCATCGCTTATAATGCGGTGAGCGATATAGAACTTATTAAACTCTTGCGCAAGGTCGATAAGGTATCTTGTAAGGATACTTGGCTCGTATCTGTCCGCTACAATACGAACGGTATCATCAAAGGCGTTAAGCCTACGTACAAGCGCAAACGTATCATCGTCGGTAAGCTGCGAATAATCAACTTCGCCACTTGGCTGAGCCTTGGAAAGTACCGAGCAACATCTTGCGTGAGTGTACTGAAGATACGGACCCGTTTCACCGTCAAAGTTAAGAGCCTTGTCGAGCGAGAACACGATATCCTTGATACGGCTACTGCTTAGTGCGCCAAACACTACTGCACCCACACCGATAGCCTCTGCCGTTTCGTCAGCGTTTTCGAGCTCGGGGTTTTTGTCCGCTATTATCGCCTTGGTCTTCTCTACTGCGGTATTGATAACGTCAACAAGCTTAACTACGTTGCCGCTACGCGTACTAAGCGAGCCGCCGCCTTCTATGCTTACCATACCAAACGGCACGTGAACACAGTCCTTAGCCCACTCGTGTCCCATAAGCTCAAGCACCTTAAACACTTGCTTAAAGTGCAAATTTTGCTGATACGCAACAACGTAAAGGTTCTTATCGAAGTTGTACGTGTTTTTGCGATAAAATGCGCACGCAAGGTCGCGAGTTGCATAGAGCGACGCTCCGTCCGAACGCAAAATTAAGCACGGCGGCATATCGTATTCGTCGAGCGAAACAATCATTGCTCCATCAGACGGAGTAAGTAAGTTCTTACTTTTAAGCTCGTCTACAACCGGTTGCATTTTGTCGTTAAAAAACGCCTCGCCGTTATAGCTATCAAACTTGATTCCAAGTCTATCATAAACCTTGGTTACTTCTTCTAACGTAATGCGCTTAAATTCTTCGTAAGCGGCAGTAGCCTTCTCGTCCTTGTCTTCGATTTTCTTAAACCACATACGTGCTTCGTCGTTAAGGCTGTCGTCTTGCTCGGCTTCTTTATGGAAACGCACGTAAAGCTCCAATAGACTGTCCATAGTTTGCTCGCCCTTGCCCCACTTAAAGTACGCGGTAAGAAGTTTACCAAATTGCGTACCCCAGTCGCCAAGGTGATTTATACCCACTGCGCTATATCCAAGATAACGAAATATGCGATGAAGCGAGCCGCCGATTACCGTGCTGGACAAGTGCCCTATATGGAACGGCTTTGCAATATTTATAGACGAATAGTCGATACATACCGTCTTGCCGTTAGGCTCCATAGGCTCAAATTTGTCGCCTTTGGCTAACATTACTCCAAGCACTTCCTTTGCCATAGCCTTACGGTCAAAATAAAAGTTAAGATAGCCGTTAACGCTCTCTACCCTTTGGATATGGCTAGGCAAATCTGTCATACCATCTCGGAGCTTGTCCGAAATCATAACGGGCGACATACGCATAGCCTTGCTAAGCTTAAAGCACGGCAAGCAGCAATCGCCGTTTTTTATATCCTGCGAGTATACAAGCAAGCCCCTTGTTTCCGCCTCGGGGGTTATGCCCTTGGAAATTATATATTCTTCTGTAATCTTCAAATAATCCATACTTTGCCCCTTACACGTTGAATCTAAACAATACCACGTCGCCGTCTTGCATAACGTACTCTTTGCCTTCGCTACGCACCTTGCCCTTTTCCTTTGCGCCAACAAAGCCGCCGCATGCCATAAGATCGTTGTACGTAACTACTTCGGCTCTGATAAAGCCCTTTTCGAAATCGGTATGTATCTTACCTGCCGCTTGCGGAGCCTTTGTGCCACGCTCGATTGTCCAAGCTCTAACTTCCTTTTCGCCGGCTGTAAGATAGCTGATAAGTCCAAGTAGCGAATAGCCCGCCTTAATTATTCTATCCAAGCCGCTTTCGGTAAGGTTAAGCTCCTCGGCAAACATAGCTCTATCTTCCTTGTCGAGCTGAACAAGCTCACACTCGACCTTGGCGCAAATTTCTATTGACTGGCTATGCTCGCTATCAGCAAATTCCTTTACCTTTGCCGAATGCTCGTTGCCCTTGCCTATATCTTCTTCTCCAACGTTAGCGCAGTAAATTACCGGCTTGTCTGTAAGAAGGAAAAACGTAGCGGTAAGCTCCTTTTCCTTGTCGGACAAAGCCAATGTGCGCACCGACTTACCTTCCGCTAGACAAGCGTACAGCTTTTTGAGCAGCTCAGCTTCTTCGAGATACTTCTTTTCGCCCGTCTTAACAAGCTTTTCTGCCTTTTCCTTGCGCTTTGTTACCGTTTCGAGATCGGCAAGCGCAAGCTCAAGATTGATAATTTCGATATCGCGAATAGGATCTACGGTGTCTTCGACGTGAGTTATGTTTTTGTCAGCAAAGCAACGCACTACGTGAACTATAGCGTCCACCTCTCTGATGTGCGAAAGGAATTTATTGCCAAGTCCTTCGCCTGCGCTTGCACCCTTAACAAGTCCTGCTATATCCACAAATTCAAGCACGGCGGGCGTGATCTTTTTTGTATTATATAGCTTTCCAAGATGCTCTAATCTGTCGTCCGGTACTGCAACAACGCCTACGTTAGGCTCTATTGTGCAAAACGGATAGTTAGCACATTCTGCGCCCGCTTCCGTAATAGCGTTAAACAGCGTGCTTTTGCCAACGTTAGGGAGTCCAACAACTCCGAGTTTCATATCTTAAGTCCATCCTTATGGTAATGTTTTACAAAGAGTAATTATAACACATTTGATTTTATCTTGCAAGCATTTAAGCAAGCTCAAACTGTATGTTACCGCTTACTGCGTCAACTAACTTAACTTTTATTGTATCTCCAAGCGAAAATATTCCCTTGCCTCTAACGCTAATGCTCATAGATTCGGGAATAAAAGTCGTTACGCCAAGCGATTCCGCGCGTATCATACCTTCCGCCGTATTGTCAAGCTCGACGTATATTCCCCACTCGGTAACTCCACTAATTATTCCGTCGAATTTTTTACCCACAAACTGCGACATATAGTCGGCTATATATAGCTCGTCTATTTCGCGCTCGACCCTTTCGCAAAGCCTTTCTCGCTCAGAGGCTTGAGATGCCACGCTCTCCATTTCGCTTTTATAAGTGTCCAAGCTTTCGCCTTTTAGGTAGCTTTTTATAACTCTATGGATAGCAAGGTCGCTATATCTACGTATAGGGGAAGTAAAGTGAGTGTACTCCTTGATAGAAAGCCCAAAGTGACCGCTAGATTTTGTAACGTACTTAGCCTTGGACATACTGCGTAACGCCATTTTGCTTATTGCAGACTTTTTGTCCTCGGGCGCACTTCGTAGCAATGTCGCTATGCTCTGTGACGATGGCTTTACTTCACGCAGTCCCATCGCCTTCAAAAAAACGTTCAAACTTTCTATTTTTTCGGGCGTAGGCTGTTCGTGCTCACGATAAATAAACGGAGCTTTTTGCCCCATAAACGTTGACGCTACAAATCTATTTGCCGCTATCATACACTCCTCTATTATGGAGTGAGCCGTAAGCCGTGGAGCTTTTTTTACGTCAACAACCACGCCGTACTCGAACGTGAATTTCGGCTCGGATATATCAAAATCAATGTTGCCGTCGCTGTCACGCCTTTTCTTAAGCGCGTCCCTAAGCTCCTTTAGTACGGTAAGCGTGGGCATAAACTGATTATACTCATCGGTTTTGCCGTTTAGCGCAAGCTCGACCTTTTCGTACGTCATACGCTTGTGCGAACGAATAACTCCTTGGCAAATCTCGCCGCTTACTATCTCTCCGCCGCTTGTTATATCCATAATGGCGGTAAGCGTATAGCGGTTTTCGTTTTCGTTAAGCGAGCAAACGCCGTTACAAAGCGTTTCGGGGAGCATAGGTATTACGCTTTCGCCATAATAAAAGCTGTTTCCGCGACGAAACGCTTCCTTGTCTGTATGGCTATGACGGGGTACGTAGTGCGCTACGTCAGCAATATGCACCCAAAGCCTATATCCACTCTCCGTCTTAGTCGCATAAACTGCGTCGTCAAAATCCTTACTGCCCTCGCCGTCTATCGTAAAGCACGGCTGGTCGGTAAAATCCACACGCCCGTCCACTACTATCTCTTGCGCCGCCGCCTCGTCCGTTTCCTTTATAACCTTTTGCTTAAAGTCCTCTATCCCAAGCGAATAAATCGCCGCCGTTACGTCAGCGTCGAGCGTTCCTGCCTTGCCAAGCACTTCAACAATTTCGCCCTTAGATCTGTCCTTGCGAGAAAGCTTGACGACTACCCTATCTCCTACGCTCGCCTTGCCGTGCGTAACGTAAATATCGTGGCTAAAATGTCTGTCGTCAGGAATAACCTTAGCGGCTCGCATTTCAATAACGAACGTACCCGTAAGCGTGCTAACGCCGTTTTTTAGTATTCTTATCACTTCTCCGTGGTCGGCATAAACGTCAACCTCTACGGTGTCGCCGTGAATTGCTCCGCGAAGCGACTTTGCGGGAATAAAGATATCATCCTTTTCGCCACAAGACAAAAAGGCAAAGCCACGGCTATTGCCACTAAGCACGCCCACCACCGTCCGCAACGGCTTTTTGGGCGCGCAAGATGTTTTTTTACTCGAATATTTGTTTCGTTTTTTCATATAAGCTAAATAAAAAAGGGTGCTTTGTCAGCACCCCGTACATAACTAGTTTTATAGTACAAGCCAAATAGCCGTAATAAAGAATACGATTGCCACTACCACAACAACGATGCTAAGTATAACCGTAAGCTTCTTCATAACGCCTTCGGGCGTGTTTACCTTGTTCTTCGAATAAAACGAATCGTAAGACTGTCCGCTAATAGCGCCCATGCCTTCAGACGCGCTGGGTTGCAACAAAACAAGTACGATAAGCGCAAGTGCGCATACAGCCAAAATTGCGATACAAACGATTCTTATAATTCGCATAACGTCAGACGTGGTCGTAACCGCTGCGAGAAGATTCATTATATTAATAAGCTTCAAAGCATTCACCTCTAAAAAATAATGCTATGGTATTATAGCAAATTAAAGTTTGATTTGCAAGCAATTTAATGGCTATTTTATATCAATTTTTCAAAATTTTTGGATAGAATCGCCTATTAGCTTTCCCGCAATCTTGAGCGAAGCAAGCTTTGTTTCGTCAGGCTGAATCCCGCCAAGCAAAAATATCCCGCCAAAAACGTCGCTCGTGCCAAAAATGGGTGCGTACGCCATATACGAAAAACCGTACCCAAGCCCGCTTACTACCGCGCTGCGACGGTCCTTAATGCTTTTGACGATATCAGAGCTGAGCCCCTTGTTGACGATTATACTTTTTCCACCGCCACTGCCGGTAACAAATTCCTTAAGATTGCTCACTGCGGCAGTTAGGCCAAATTCCGCCGACAAGCTTTCGCAAGCTGATTTGCCAAGCATTGCAAGGTCAGACTCTGTGCTTAGCTTGCTAATGACTATATTTCCATTTTCCATAGCGACGATCTCTAATGGATCGCCAACGTTAATGCTATACAATCGCCTATACTCTCTCGGAATAACTATTCTTCCAAGCTCGTCGAGGCGACGAACTATTCCTGTTGTCTTCATCATTTTCCTCCTGCGTTAGTATGCTCCGAATTTACCACAAAATACATATTTTTCTTGACAATATAACAAATTATATGTATAATGCCTTCTATGAAAAAGCAAGCGAAAATTTATATACTCGAAAAAGGCGGCGACTATTCGGCAATCTTTTCGGGTACTGTTGAAGACAGTCCTAACGGTTACTATATAGAGTACGAAGACAGTGAAGGCGTTGTTTGCGTAATCGGTTATAGCAAAGGTATCGCTACCGTTACACGCACTCAAGACCCTGTTTATACCATAATTTTAGAGGAAAATTGTCCACATGCGTTCGAAATATCTACTCCTTACGGCGTTATTGAGGCGGTAGCACATCCGCAAGCTGTGCGCTCAAGAGCTAAGGGCAATAGCCGATTGATTTCCCTTGTCTATGATCTTATGCTCGGCAAGGAAAAGGTTAGACACGAGCTAAAAATGCGTGTGGATATCGAAGAATAACAACAAAAAAAACGAACAATGCAACTATTGTTCGCTTTTTTTATTATCGTTTAACAAGCTTTTTATTATTTCGCCTGCCATAACAAGTCCAGCCACTCCGGGCACGAACGAAACGCTACCCGGCGTTCGTGCCCCAGTCTTTTGAGGGATTTCCTTAGAATACACTACCCTTAGCTTGTTTATTCCGCAATTGCGGAGCTCCTTTCGCATAACCTTGGCAAGCGGACAGTATGAAGTATCAAACACGTCACCTACGACAAATGCCGTACCGTCTATACGATTACCCGTTCCCATACAGCTTATTATTCTGTCACCCATAATAGTCACAAGAGCAAGCTTTGCCGTAACTGTATCTATCGCATCTGCCACGAAGTCAAACGAGCCAAAGTCAAACTCATCCGCGTTTTCAGGCAAAAAGAAAATGTCCTTTTTGTGAACGATAAGGTCGGGATTAATCTCAAGCAATCTTTTCGCCATAACGTCCACCTTTTTTTGCCCTACGTTGTTGCTAAGCGCAATAACCTGTCTATTAAGATTAGACGGAGCAATTACGTCCCCATCTACAATTGTAAGCTCTCCCACTCCGCCTCGCGCAAGAGCCTCAGCGACAAATCCGCCTACGCCCCCAAGTCCAAACACAGCAACGTGCGATTTTTTCAGACGGCCAAGATCTCCAAGCACCATTTCGCTACGTGACAAATCGAGCATTTTATGCCTCCAAGCCAAACAGCGCCGGGAATAGTGATGCTATCGTCAAAATGACGACTAAGACTAATCCCGCTATCGCAACGCATACAAGCAACCTCAAAAAGTAGTTTTTGATATATGGCATAAGCTTATAGCATACAAAAAAGGCTGCCGCACCTATTACCGCACCTATAATTCCGCCTATCATGCTTATAATAAACGGAATAAGCCCTGCTATAAAGTCGTACCAAAACAGCTTAGCCAAAAGCACCTGCTTGTCGCTACGGCAAAAATACACGCCCGAAAAGAGCGCACCACCAACAACACATTTTTCACTGCCCAACAAAAAGGTGTTTTTGCCATCTTGAGGCAATTCCATACCTTGATATTTTACGGTTGCCTTGCCGCTCCAGTAATTGAGGTCGATTTCAAATCGTCCATTTATATCAACTTCGTATTTCATAGCCCAATTATAATACATTTTTGTTAAAAATGCAACAAAATACCGCCGCGCAATCTACTAACGCGGCGGTTATTTATAACCTTTTATTTTTTGTATTCTGTATAGGTAACTAAGCCTATCTTGACGTATTTGTTCCCGTCTTTGTCTTCGCCTTTGGCAAAATTAAACGTTCCCGAGTATTCTTCTACCTTATCCTCGTTGTCAGCATTAGCTTCAAATATAAACGTAATTTCGTTGCCGTCTTCGCTTAACTCGTACTTACCCTCGATAACCGTATCTTCGCCGGCAGGATAATCAATTCTAATGATAACGTTACCGAACGAACCAAATTCATATACTACGTCAGTACCCAACAAGCTTGCCTTGTAGGTACCCGAAACCGAATTGCCACAAGCCAAAAGAGTAAAAGCACAGCTTAGCAAAAAGCAACACATTATAGCAATAGAAAGAATTTTTTTCATTTCCATCTCCCTAGTAAACTCTATATTTATGTTCTTGCATAATTATACCATAATCTTGCAGTTTCGTCAATTCTTTTTTACAAGCTAACCTTACTTTATTTTTATAAAATATGGTTAGTCGTTTTGATTTACGCTTTGCTCGCTATCTTCGCTCGCAACGTCCTCGCTCTCGCTACAGTCGCGCTCAGCGCTTTCCTTTTTGCCAAACAAAAAGCTGTGTAACGGATTCTTAATAAGCTTATTTATCGGCTTGATGACAAGGCCCGTACCAAACGCGAGAATAATCGTTCCTTCGCGTATGCCGTCCAGCTTTTGCCAAAATATAAGTGAGAACACTACCGCCAAGGCAGTTAGCGACATATCGGCTATCATTTTGCTTGTAGAAAACTGTAATTTTGTTTTCGCGGTTAGCGCCTGCGCAAAGCCTTCTACCGGCATACTCATAATATTAGGCGCAAGATACAGTATTACGCCTATCGCTATAAGCACCAAGCTTATCGCCGTATACAAAAGCCTAAGCGCGTAAAAAGTAACGTCAGGAATTATAAAGCTTGCAATAAACGATGCTCCGTCTACAAAAAAGCCAAACACGGTTGATACAGCAAATTGAAATATGTAGTACCACTTAAAATCCTTTCTTAAAATCGCAAGCTGCAAAAGCACGATTACACAATATATTATAGTGGTCCAGTTGCCAAGCGTAAGAAAAGTAAATCTCTTGCTAAGTACGTACGGTAAGGACGTTGCGGAAGAAACTCCGAGGTTGCTTTTTACCGCAATGCTTACGCCAAACGCTATAACAAACAAGCCAACCAAATATACAATTACTCGCTTTATCCAACAAAAAACCTGTTCTTTTTTAGCTCTCATTTTTTAAGCCACTTTCCTTAAAATTATTTGCTAAATAATTATATACAAAAATTATTCGTATGTCAAACCTTTATTACGCGCCTTCTACGCGTCTTAGCTCACCAAAATTCGCACCAAATTCTTTCTATGTGTTACAAATATTAGCATACGTATACGTTTTTTTTTGATACTATCATTTTAAGTCCTTGACAAATCATATGGACGATGTTATAATGTATTTATTATAAACGAAAATAGTAGATTCGTTTATAAGCGAGAAATCGCACTTTACATGGAGGAAAAAATATGAAAAAATTAAGTTTGTTTGTTGCTCTTTTGTTAGTAGCAACAATAGGTGGCGTTTACGCTACTTGGAACTACGTTGGCTCTGACCAAATTCACACCTTCACAACAAAAGGCGTAATTATGGAGGAGGTTATCGTTAGCGGTACCGTTGGCGAATACAGCATCGAATCTAACTTCAACCAAGGCAGAATCGACCAAGCTAAAGGTAATGATACCGATCCTAGCAAATATCACAAGGCAGAGCTTAGCTACGAGCTTAAGGACTCCGCTACAAAGGCAAAAGTAAGAATCTCCTTTACCCCTACGGCAACCGCAGGCTACGACATCTTGAACAGCGGTGTTATAACGTATTTGTGGTTTGGCGATAACGGTATGGTTTATAAGACCGACTCAAACGGCAACTACGATGCAAACGGAACGGAAAATGCAATTTTTGATTTCACATACGACTCGGAAAATTACATAACCATCCACCCCGTTGGCACAACCTTAAGCGCAGAGCAGCAAGAAAGCGGCAATCATTTTACTTGGACCAAAGACGGCAATTCTTTCTACTTTGACTTTATTAACGAAGAAACTGCGCCCGGAGGAAGAAAACTAGAAGATATGTTCACCCTTAACGATTTTGTTTTGGACGTAGAGAGTGAATATCACGCATTTAAGAGCGCAATCAACGGCTTTATCCGTTGCGTTGTTTCCAACAAGCTTCCTTCCCAAACAACCTTATCCTAATTTTTCTGACACAAACGGCATCCCCTCGTCCCCGCGGCGCGGGGATGCTTAGCATAAAAAAAACTAACTCAATTTTTTATTATGGTTCAATTCGACGTCTATCAGTTCGTCTTATGTCTAATTGTATTTTTGCTGCTTACGGGCATATTCACCACCCTTACGGTGTGGATCATTAGGCTTAACGCTAAGCTTATTACTTCGGGCGTAAACGACGACAAAATAAAAGAAGAATATCTAAAGGAACAAGCAAAAAAACAGTCTATTGTCAGCAAGATAATGGACAAGCTTTTGTTTGCTTTTTGCTTAGCCGTAATTTTAGTTGCGTTCGTTTTTTCACTTTCGGTCACCTTCAACGAAGGCAAGGTTGTTGGCAATGTTCCAATTATCAACGTAGTAAAAAGCAACAGCATGAGCTACGTTAACGAAAATCACAGATATCTAGATGAGGGCGAAGTGACCAACCAAATTCAAATGTTTGACCTCGTCTTTATCAACCAGCTACCTAACGAAGAAGATTTGAAAATCAACGATATCGTTGTTTATGAAACAGACGGCATATACGTTATACACCGTATAGTTGCAATCAACGAGCCCGACTCTTCTCATCCCAACGAGCGCTATTTCTTACTGCAAGGCGACGCTAACGAAACGGCAGACCGATTCCCCGTAAGATATTCGCAAATGAAAGGTATATATTCGGGCAAGCGTATTCCGTTTGTGGGCAGTTTTGTGGTATTTATGCAATCCCCTGCTGGATATCTATGTATCCTTCTTATAATTTTTGCCGTAGTAGGAGTTGCCGTTGCAGAAAAAAGGCTCAAAGCCATTACTCTTGAGCGACTCGTCGCTATGGGACTTATCAAGGCGGATGACCAACCAAATGCTCCTGAGCAGCTTGAGCAAAAAGCAAGCGACAACACAAGCAGCTTGCATCAAGACACTGATCAAGCTTACACCCAAAGCATAGAAAAAGCTGAGCCAGTACAAAGCGAAAGTATTTTTGCTCGTTTTGGCAAGGGCAAAACCTTTGCCCAAAAGCTCGAAGGCGCAACCGAGCCGCTTATTTCTAGATACTGCGAGATTTGCTCATTTTTAAGCCGTATCAAAAACGTACGTGCTATTCGCG
>JAFVXL010000027.1 GCA_017501145.1 Clostridia bacterium
AATCAATATCCACTATGCATTCCAACTTCCCGAACATGACGGAATGCCGATACTCAAGATGCTACTTCCAAGCAATATGAGAGAAACTGCGTAAAAAAGCAGTACACGGAAGGCAAATGCCTTCCGTGTACATACCGCCCCGAATTCTCCGTTAAGAACACAACGGAAAATAGATAGATGCGTTTTATTATATTAACATTGTTTGAAAAATCGCTTTGGCTCTTATTTACCAAAATATCTCTTCAAAAGTCCCTCGAACGCCTTGCCGTGGCGAGCCTCGTCGCGAGCCATTTCGTGAACGGTATCGTGGATAGCGTCAAGTCCAAGCTCTTTTGCGCGCTTAGCAAGGTCGGTCTTGCCCATAGTAGCGCCGTTTTCTGCAGCCACTCTAAGACGAAGGTTTTCCTTTGTGGACGGAGTTACCACTTCGCCAAGAAGCTCAGCGAACTTAGCAGCGTGCTCTGCCTCTTCGTAAGCAGCCTTTTCCCAATACAAGCCGATTTCGGGATAGCCTTCTCTATGAGCTACTCTTGCCATAGCAAGATACATACCTACTTCGCAGCACTCGCCGTTAAAGTTAGCGCGAAGATCGTTGATGATGTCTTCTCTTACGCCTTGCGCAACACCAATGCTATGCTCTGCCGCCCAGCTCATTTCGCCTGCCTGCTCCTCGAACTTAGCCTTGGGAGCATTACAAACAGGGCACTTTTCGGGAGCTTCGTCCCCCTCGTGAACGTAACCACAAACTTTACAAACAAACTTCTTCATTATCTTTTCTCCTTTTTTCGGTTTGATTTTTTATCCAAAAGGCATTTCCCTTGCCTTTGTGACCTTATTATAGCACATAATTTTTTACTTGTCAATAACAATTATCATTATTATTAAAGGTTTTTTGAATTTTTTTATAAAAGTTTTGAGCAAAAAAAGCGATATAACTCAAAGCGTTTATATACACACCTTTGTAGACTTAGGTCATAATATATAGTATAAAGAACCTTAGGAGGAATTTATGAAGAACTATTACGACTACGGCTGCGGCAAGGGTGAAAATCATTTCTATCCGCGCCATGAAGAAAACCACGAGCAAGGCTGCTTTGAACACGATAACCGCAACAAGCACGCAAAAAACGAAAAGCACGATTGGAACGAGCGTAACGACTACTACAACTATTCGTTTGGCGACGACTCGGGCGAAAAGGACGAGCTTGGGGAAAGATGCCATTATCAAAATTGCTGCTCTGAGCATTGCGCAAGGGTATATTCTATGAAAAAGCACGACTGCAAATGCAACGAGCATAAGCATTGCGACGAGCATAGCTACTGCAAAGATTATAGGCGTTGTAACGAAAAAAAGCATTGCCAAAAAGACCATGACGGCATGGACTATCCCGAAAGCAAAAACAACTGCTTTTGCTTTGGTATATGTATTCCGCCCTTTCCGTTCAGATGCGGAAAATAACGACAAAAGATAGCATGTTTTTATTTCTTAGCGCAAAGGCTGTGTAAAACTTTATACAGCCTTTTTTGTTTTATATTTGCTAGAACAACGCGCTAGGCGCAAAAAAGAGGCTTTTGCTCGTCAAAACGGTTGCATCACTTAAAAATGTGTGATATACTCTTTTTATTCATATCGCTAACATAAGCGCAACAATACGCAAGAAGGTAAAGCATGAAAAAAGCCGTTTTACACAAGCATTTGCCCCACCCTAACGTGGGAGTTAGCCATGACAGTAATCATAGAATTATTGTCTTTTATACGCTTTTTCTTTCGCTTGCATTGCTTGTCGCTTCGGTCGTCGCGTTTTTTTCTACGCACGAAGAGCAATTTTTGCAAGGCTTGGTTCGCATACTTACCTCTCCGTCCAAGCTCGTAACCGATTACTTTGCTCTTGGCGGACTTGCAAGCACCTTCTTAAATGCGGCAATTTGCGGTCTTGCGTGCAACTTTATTATAAGAATATCCAAGGTTAAGGCAAACGCAACCACCTTCGCGGGGTATATGCTCGTAATAGCGCACTGCTTCTACGGACTTAACTTCCTTAATATGTGGCCGTCCTTTTTTGGCGTAGTTACATACTGCTTGGTACGCAAAAAGAAATTCAGCGAGCACGTGCATATTTCGTTCTTCTCAACAGCGCTTGCCCCGTTTATAAGCGAATTCTTGTTTAGATACACTCTCAGCGAAAACTTCAGCGCCGAGCAACCGCAAATCACCGTATTGGGCGTTTGCCTTGCTCTTATTTTTGGGCTCGCGTCCGGCTTTGTCGTGCCTGCCCTTTTGCCCGGAACAACAAGCATGCACCGCGGCTTTAACTTGTTTAAGGCTGGTCTTGCAATAGGAATACTCGGAATTTTCCTTAACGCCTTTTTGTTCCAAAGTCTTGGACTTGAGCAGTCCGAGGCTCTCAAAATTTACAACCCCGAATATTATGCTTTGCCGTACGGCTATCGCGGCTTTGTCAGTGTCTTTTTTGCGTGCCTTTTTGTCTTTACCCTGGCTTTAGGCTTTTTCCTTAATGGTCGCAGCCTTAAGGGCTATAAAGCTCTATATAACAGCACCGGATACGGCGTGGACTTTTTGGACAAGTTTAAAATGCCCCTTTGCCTTATCAATATAGGTATATACGGCTTGCTTATTATAGCTTATCTTAATATCGTCTTTATCTTGCCGGAAATTTTCCCTGCGCTGCCTAATGGCGTTGGCTTTACGGGCGCAACGACCGGCGTTGTCTTTGCCGCACTTACCTTTGCGGCAGACGGTCAGCAGCCGCGTACGGTCTTTCCGATAGTAATAGGATACGTAGTTTTATTCGTCATAATGTGCATTATTTGCTCGATAGCCGATCTTGTTATTCCGTGGACGCTTTCCACCCAAGCGTACATCAACGGTCTTGCCTTTGCAACAGGCTTATGCACCTTCTCGGGCAAATACGGATTTAAGGTGGGCGTGTTGGCAGGCTTTTTGAGCGCGGTGATATGTACGTCCACCGCCACTATGCACGGTGGTTTCGTGCTTTATAACGGCGGTTTTACTGCAGGACTAACAGCTCTTGTGCTTCTGCCCATACTCGACTTCTATAACGTCAAGCCTCGATTCGACAGCGACGAATTTCATAACTAAAAGTGAATTTTAATTTTTTCAATAGGCTGCGTTTGTAATGTAGTTCTTTCGTTTGAGATCGCCACGCTTACTTCGCAAGCTCGCAATGACACGGATCACTAATTGATACATCAAAAAAAGACAGGTAAATTCACCTGTCTTTTTTGTGTTCGTCTTTACCCACGAAACAAGCGACCTTTTTGACGAATTTCATAACTAACCAACATAACATTATAAAACGCTGAGCCCGATCCGCTTTTTTATCTATTAAGGTATGCTTCTATTTGCTTATATAATTGACTGCACGCGCTATTCACAATCTCCCTATTTTTGTAAAGTCTTGCTTGCAACTTAACTGCAGCCAGAGCAGACTTTTTCAAATACTTGCAGTTTACCGCGCCCTTGAGCAGCACTCTGCGCCTTGCCTTTTTATTAATTTTATCTTGCACGTTATTCATAAGCTTTTTTGGTATGTAATGTTTACATTATATAATTACTACGTCTATCTTGTCAAGAAATTTTTATCATATAATTATTGCATTATATAATGTAGGAGTATGATAATGCGACTTAGAATATTAGAAATTTTGAGAGAAAAAAACAAAACGAAATACTGGCTTTATATTCAACTGGGCTTAAGCTATCAAAATTTTAATAAAATGGTAAATAATCAAACTAAGAGCATCAAATTTGACAATCTGAAAGCCCTTTGCGATATATTGGACTGCACGCCAAACGACCTTTTTGAGGATTACCACAACTAAGGAAGAACACAACTAAATAGTCTGTTTTTGCGAGCGTAGCGTGGCAATCTCTTGTGCGAACCGCGTATTAGCTATTCCCAATATGTCATACCTTTTGGTATAATGTCAAATAAATTATACCGTTTGGTATATCATAGGTGTATGAATAACGACATCAAAACGGCATTTGCGCACAATCTAAAAAATTTAATGGGCGAAATGACTATATCTGAGCTTGCAAAAAAGGTGGATATCCCACAAGCCACCTTGTCGCGATACTTGCTATGCCAGCGAGAAATCACGGTAGCAAATCTATGCAAAATCGCCGACTTTTTCCAAGAAGATATAGACTTCCTTCTCGGCAGAAAAGAATATTGATACATCAAAAAAGACAGGTTTTTACGCCTGTCTTTTTGTGTTTAATTAGTTTTTATTCTTGTGGTTGTTCGTTAGCGTTATCGCTTTCAGATTCGTTTTGGTGCTCGACTACTGCCACACAAACTACGTTACCGTCGCCCTTAAGACGCATAATTCTTACGCCTTGGGTATCTCTACCGAGCAAGCTGATTTCTTGCGCGTAGGTGCGGATTACGATGCCGTTATCCGAAATTATCATAACGTCGTCGTTTTCACCAACTTGCTTAAGATTTACAAGTCTGCCCGTAGTTTCGCTGAACTTACCGGCCTTGATGCCCTTACCTGCTCTCGTTTGCAAGCGGTAATCTTCGATTTCCGAACGCTTGCCGTAGCCACCTGCCGAAACGGTTAGAATTTTCTTGGTCGGATCAAGCACTATCATATCGACTACGAAGTCGCCCTCGTCAATCTTTATCGAGCGAACGCCTTGAGTGTCTCTACTCATAGGTCTAACGTCCTTCTCGCTAAATCTTATGCACTTACCCGATGACGCGGCAAGAAGAATTTCGTCCTCGCCTCTTGTGAATTGAACGGATATAAGCTCGTCGCCTTCTACTAGGCTAATTGCGATCTTACCGCTCTTGCGAATAGAATCAAATTCCTTAACGTCAGTCTTCTTAACGTTACCGAGCTTGGTCGCCATCATAAGATAGCCGTCTTCGCCGTCGCTCTTGCACGGAATAACAGCATTAATCTTTTCGCCGTCGCTAAGCTGTAACAAATTTACTATTGCTCGTCCGCGCGAAGTCTTTTCCGCCTCGGGCACTTCGTACGCCTTGATTGCGTACACTCTACCGAAGTTGCTGAACATCAGCACTCTATCGTGAGTGTTGGTTACGAACATATTCTCTACGAAGTCGTCTTCCTTGGGCTTGTGAGCAGTTACGCCCTTGCCGCCACGGTGCTGACTCTTGTACTCATCTACCGGTAAACGCTTGATATAGCCCGAGTGAGTCATAGAAATAACTACGTCTTCCTTTTCGATAAGGTCTTCGATATCTATCTCATCAAATATCGGACAAAGCTCAGTTCTGCGCGGACTGTCGTACGCGTTCTTAATGTCGATAAGCTCTGCCTTGATTATATCAAGCACTCTTTGCGGCTTATTAAGAATATCCGTAAGGTCTTCTATCTTTAGCTTAAGCTCAGTTAGCTCGCGCTTTAGGCTATCCACTTCAAGCGCGGTAAGACGTCCAAGCTTCATTTCGAGAATTGCGTTAGTTTGCTCTTCCGAAAGAAGGAATTCGTCCTTAAGTCTATCTGCCGCTTCGCTCTTGTCCTTGCTCGTCTTGATAATTTCTACTACTCTATCTATGTTGTTTTGCGCAATAACGAGTCCTTCTACTATATGAGCGCGTTTTTGAGCGCGTTCAAGGTCAAATCTCGTACGACGAACGATAACGTCCTTTTGGTGCTCAAGGTAGTAGAAGAGCATTTCTTTAAGGTTAAGAATCTTGGGCTCGCCATCCACAAGCGCAAGGAAGGTTATGCCGCCCGTTACTTGCAAATCGGTAAGCTTAAAGAGCGTGTTAAGAACTACTTGCGCCTGAGCGTCACGCTTAACGTCAATAACGACGCGCATACCCGTTCTGTCCGATTCTTCCTTTACGTCCGAAATACCCTCAATTCGCTTATCCTTAACAAGGTCTGCAATTCGCTTAATTAGCTCAGCCTTATTAACTTGGTACGGGAGCTCGGTCACTACTATACGGTATCTCGTTTGGCCGTTAGACGTAAACTCCTCTATCTCCGTCTTGGCGCGAGCAATAAAGCTGCCCTTACCCGTAAGGTAAGCGCGTCTTAAGCCCGATCTTCCCATAAGCAAGCCGCCCGTAGGATAGTCAGGCGCAGGAACGAATTCCATAAGCTCCTCAGACGAAATTTCCGGATTGTCTATAAGGGCAATAACGCCGTTTATTACCTCGCCAAGATTGTGAGGCGGAATATTAGTCGCCATACCTACGGCTATACCGTCACTGCCGTTTACTAAAAGGTTAGGAAATCTCGACGGCAAAACAGTGGGTTGCATAATGGTATCATCAAAGTTGGGGTACCAGTCCACCGTTTCTTTGTCGATATCCCTAAGCATTTCGCCGGCAATTTTGCTAAGTCTTGCTTCGGTATATCTTTGCGCTGCCGGAGGATCGCCGTCCACCGAGCCAAAGTTGCCGTGTCCGTCCACAAGCGGATGGCGGATAGAAAAGTCTTGCGCAAGACGAACTAACGCTCCATAAACCGCCGAATCGCCGTGCGGGTGGAATTTACCGAGCACGTCACCGACGATACGCGCGCACTTGCGGTACGGCTTGTCGGAGAACAAATTAAGCTCGCCCATTGCGTAAAGAATACGTCTATGCACGGGCTTTAGTCCGTCACGAACGTCGGGAATAGCGCGCGATACGTTTACCGCCATCGCGTATGCGATAAACGAGGTTTTCATTTGGTCCGAAACCTGAACGTGGACTAGCTTGGTATTATCTTCGTGCTTAATCTCTTGGTCAGAGAGCTTTCTTTTTCTTTCCATAACTACCTCCTACTAAATATCCAGGTCGGCAACGAGCTTAGCGTTGTCTTCAATAAACTTTCTTCTAAGTTCGGGCATATCACCCATCAATATAGTAAATATTTCGTCGAGAGCTACTTCGTCCTCCATATTAACCTTTAAGAGCGTGCGGCTCTCGGGGCTCATGGTAGTGCTCCAAAGCTGATCGGCGTTCATTTCGCCAAGGCCCTTGTAGCGCTGAATCTCATAACCTTTTCTGCCCATCTCATCAAGAGTAGCGTTAAGCTCCTCGTCCGAGTAGCAATAAATATCCTTGTGATTCTTGCTAACCTTATAAAGTGGCGGCTGAGCGATATAAACGTGGCCGTTCTCGATAAGCTTTTTCATATATCTAAAGAAGAAGGTAAGCAACAAAATTCTTATATGACTTCCGTCTACGTCAGCGTCGGTCATAATAATAATTTTGTCGTAACGGAGCTTGCTTTCGTCGTACTCGTCGCCCACGCCACAGCCAAACGCCGTTATCATATTTTTGATTTCTTCATTTTCAAGAACCTTAGCAAGCCTTGTCTTTTCTACGTTAAGAATTTTACCGCGAAGAGGCAAAATAGCTTGGAATCTGCGATCTCTGCCCATCTTAGCCGTTCCGCCTGCGCTATCGCCCTCGACTATATAAATCTCACAGTGCGCCGCGTCCTTGTCAGTGCAGTCCGCAAGCTTGCCGGGAAGCGACGAGCTCTCAAACACGCCCTTTCTACGGGTAAGCTCACGCGCATTACGCGCCGCGTCCCTTGCTCTTTGCGCC
Organism: Clostridia bacterium; assembly: GCA_017501145.1. Classification (GTDB taxonomy): domain Bacteria; phylum Bacillota; class Clostridia; order Christensenellales; family Pumilibacteraceae; genus CAG-552. The sequence goes on from JAFVXL010000027.1 coordinate 7,569, forward strand.
GTAACGCATTTTGCAACGAGCTCTCTTGCCTCCCTGGGATTTTCTTCTAAGTAAGTATTAAATCCGTCGCTTAGCGCCTTGGCTACGTGTCCACGCATTTCGGCGTTGCCCAGCTTGGTCTTAGTCTGACCCTCAAACTGCGGCTCGGGGAGCTTAACGCTGATGATTGCCGTAAGACCTTCTCTAACGTCCTCGCCCGAAAGCTTTTCCTCTTCTTTGATAATCTTGTGCGAGTGCGCGTAGTCGTTAATAATCTTGGTAAGCGCGTTCTTAAATCCGTCTACGTGCATACCGCCTTCTTCGTTGTTGATATTGTTAGCGTACGAATATATAACCTCGTTGTAGCTATCGTTGTACTGCATAGCTATTTCGACGATATTGTCGCCATACTGCCTTTCGATATATAGCGTCTTAGATAGCAACGCGGTCTTAGACTTGTTGAGATATTCTACAAAGTCCAAAATTCCGCCCGCAAAATGATACACCTCTTCCTTTTCCATGCCTTCACGGCGGTCGGTAAGGTTGATAGTAATACCTTTATTCAAGAACGCCACTTCTCTAAGTCTAGTGCGGAGATAATCGTAGTTGAAAATTATGGTATCAAAGATTTCTTCGTCAGGATAGAAGGTAACCTTAGTACCCGTCTTGTCCGTGTCGCCCTTGACACTAAGCGGACGCTGAGGAATACCGCGATTGTACGTCTGAGCGTGAATTTTGCCGTTTTGATAAACCTCGACCTCAAGCCACTCGCTGAGCGCATTAACTACCGATAAGCCTACGCCATGCAAGCCGCCGCTAACCTTGTAGCCGCCACCGCCGAATTTTCCTCCTGCGTGAAGCTTGGTCAAAACGAGCTCAACCGCCGAAATGCCTTCCTTCTCGTGAATTCCTGTAGGTATGCCTCTACCGTTATCCATTACGGTAACTGCACCATCACGGGTTATCTCTACCCAAATGGTGTTGCAGTGTCCGGCGAGCGCTTCGTCGACGCTGTTGTCCACGAGCTCAATAATAAGGTGATGAAGTCCCTTCTCGTCAGTCGTACCGATATACATACCGGGGCGCTTACGGACAGGCTCCAAGCCCTCAAGAATTTGGATTTTGCTCGAGTCGTAATTTTCTTCAACTTTAATAGCCATAACAATCTCCTTTTTCTATTGATAATATTATAGCACAAACCAAAGAAAACTCCAAGCGATTTTGCCCTTTGCAAGCAAAATAAAAATGCTACTTGTCCTATAAAGGCTTAAAATGGGCTTAAAACCGACATTTATAAAAACCCGCTGTTTTGCCGCATTTTACAATCGCGCTTTTAAGGCGTAATAAATATGTTTTTCTTAAAAAATCGAATTTTTCGCTTCATCCAAACAATCATATCTTCCGCGTAAATTTTTGTCGAATTTTCTTGCTTTTTTGCTAAAAATATGTTATATTCCTTTTGTATAAATTTTAGAGGTTTTTATGAAAGAATTTTTTGGTTTTGGCGGCTATCAGCGAGTACCCGAAGGTTTTATGTCATGGCAGCATCTCGTTTTTGTAACTTCACTTATGGTCATTATGGTTGCTCTTGCTATTTACCTTGGCAAGAAATGCAAAAACAGCGATGACAAATCTAAGAACAAGGTGCTTATTTGGGCAGCTCTACTAATAGACGGATTTGAGCTATTCAAAATAGTGCTTTGCTGTTTCCGTTCGCACGACGCGCTAAACTGGATTTACAACCTTCCTTTATTCCTTTGCAGTATTCAGCTTATCACCATACCCGTTGCAGCATTTGCAAAAGGTAGAATCAAGGAAGCCGCGCTTGACTTCGTGCTTATATTCGGAATCCTTGGCGCAGTTCTCGGCACTTATGGCGCAGGCAACAACTACGGCTCTTATCCCGTACTTTCGTTTGACAACGTAGTTTCGGGCATTACCCACTCTATTTCCGGCTTTACATCGTTATATATTGCTATTTCGGGCATGGCAAGCATGAAGAAGAAAAATATCGTTATTTCGTTAGGGATCCTCACCTTCTTCTGCGTAGCGGCGTACGTAGCCAACGTGCTTATTCCATACAACTATATGTTCCTTATGCGTGGCGACGGAACTCCTTACGACATCTTTTACAATCTCGTTGGTGGCAATCCTGTGCTTTATCCGCTTATAGTAGTTTTGCTGTTCTTTATATACATAGCCGCCTTCTATGCAGTATTTATGTTCGTTCGCAGGAAAAAGGCTGAAAAAAACAACTAACGTATGTTGAATTTTGCACCAAGCCGCGATTGCATTTTTTGCAGTTGCGGTTTTTTTGTTAGCTTTAGAAACAAAACGCTTGATTGCCTTCTCTCCCTTAGACATTACTTGAGCAATACAAAAAAAGCAGAAAACGTAACGTTTCCTGCTTTTTGCTTTGTTGTTAAAAATTAAACCAACTCAATGATTGCCATTTCAGCTGCGTCACCGCGACGGAAGCCAATCTTGATGATTCTGGTATATCCACCGTAGTTGTTGTTGCTGTTCTTTGCTCTTTCGTCGTACTTGGGAGCATACTCATTGAACATCTTCTCGATGAGCGGATGCTTAATGTTATGAGTTCTTTCCTTGAAGGATGCCTTGCTTTCCTTTTGCTGACGAAGCTCGGGGATTTCGTACAAAACTCTCATAATAGCGCGACGAGCAGCAAGCTTCTTCGGGCCGTCGTTAACGAGCTCTACCTGAATATCCTTGCCCTTAGCGTCTTTACGAGTTTCTACCTTCTTAACTGTGTCAAGATAGGTGTTGATTGCCTTGGTCAAAAGCTTTTCTGCCATGCGAGAAACTTCTTTTGCTCTTTCCAAGGTTGTCTCTATACGTCCGTACCACAACAACTGTGTAGTTTGATTTCTTAAAAGCGCCATTCTTTGGTCGGTCGCTCTACCTAATTTTCTCTGTTCCATTGTCGTATCTCCTTATTATTCCTTCTTAAGACCCAAGCCGTAGCTGTTAAGCTTAGCGATAACTTCGTCAAGCGACTTACGACCAAGGTTGCGAACCTTAAGCATATCGTCTTCGGTTTTCATTGTTAAATCCTCTACCGTATGGATGTTTGCACGCTTTAAGCAGTTGTAGCTGCGAACAGACAAATCCATGTCCTCGATATTCATCTCGAGAATGTGGCTTTGGGAATTTGATTGCGACTCTTGCATAATAATCCAAGGCTCCTTAGAAAGCGATACGAAAATTCGTATATGCTCCTCAATAGCCTTTGCTGCAAGTGAAAGTACGTCGCGAGCCGAAAGCGAACCATCAGTCTTAACCTCAATGGTAAGCTTGTCGTAATCTATGCTTTGTCCTACGCGAGTGGTCGTTACCGAATAGCTTGCCGCCTTAACAGGGGTAAAGATAGAATCTATCGCAATATATCCTATCGGCTGAGAAGCATCCTTGTTATGCTCAGCAACCACGTAACCACGGCCTTGTCCAACAACGAGCTCCATACTGAGCTTCGCGCCTTCATCAAGCGTACATATATAAAGGTCGGGGTTAAGAATCTCGATTTCGGGATCCTGCTCGATATCCGCAGCAGTTACGATACCCGGCTCGTTCTTTTCGATTCTCAAGCTCTTCTTTAAGGTACGGTCAGAGTAGTTAGCCTTAAGGTTGAGTCCCTTAAGATTCAAGATTATATCTGCAACGTCTTCTTTTACGCCCTTGATTGTGCTGAATTCATGGCTTACGCCCTCAATCATAATTCCAACAACCGCAGTACCGGGCAGCGACGACAAAAGCACCCTTCTAAGAGCATTGCCCAAAGTTATACCGTAACCACGCTCCAAAGGCTCTACGACAAACTTTCCATATCTAAAATCCGCGCTTTCCTCCAGTGTGATTTCCGGTCTTTCGATTTCCATCATTATAAATCATTCTCCTTATTTAGGTATGCTTTGAATTATATTAAGCTAATATTACTTAGAATACAACTCTACGATAAGCTGCTCGTTGATGTTAAGGTCGATATCCTCACGCTTGGGAAGCTCGATAATTTTACCTACGAACGTCTCAGTGTTGAATTCTACCCACTTCGGCATTACGATCTTAGCTCCACGCAATTCCTTGAACATAGCATTATCTTGCTTGCTTTCCTTAACAGAGATAACGTCGCCAGCCTTTACGATATAGCTGGGGATATTAACCACTCTGCCATTAACGGTAATATGTCCGTGATTTACAATCTGACGAGATTGAGCGCGGCTGGAGCCGATACCCATACGATATACAACGTTATCAAGTCTGCACTCAAGAAGCATAAGCATATTTTCGCCGGTTACACCCTTGATACGAGTAGCTCTGTCGTAGTACGAACGGAACTGCTTTTCGAGCAAGCCGTACGCGCGCTTAGCCTTTTGCTTTTCTCTAAGCTGAACTGCGTATTCAGAATTCTTCTTTCTTGCTGCACCGTGCTGTCCGGGAGCAACAGGTCTACGCTCCATAGCGCACTTCTTGGTGGTGCAACGTTCACCCTTCAAGAAAAGCTTTTGACCTTCTCTTCTGCACTTTTTGCAATCTGCACATGTGATTCTTGCCATAAACTATGCTCCTCCTTATACTCTGCGGCGCTTAGGTGCGCGGCATCCGTTGTGCGGGATGGACGAAACGTCGGTAATAGACGTAACGGTAAGTCCAACTACCTCAAGAGCGCGAATAGAAGATTCACGTCCGGAGCCGGGGCCCTTTACAAATACGTCAACGCTCTTAAGACCGTGCTCTTTAGCGGTCATAGCAGCCTTTTCGCAAGCTTGTTGTGCTGCGAACGGGGTGGACTTACGAGAGCCCTTAAATCCCAAAGCGCCTGCGCTGCATTGGCAAATAGCGTTACCTTGATCGTCAGTAATAGTAATAAGAGTATTGTTGAAGGAGGACTGGATATGAACCTGTCCCTTATCAATATTCTTGGTAATCTTTTTTCTTGTAGTAGTCTTTTTAACTGCCATGATAGTGCCTCCTACTTCTTGCTTCTACCAACAGTACGCTTGGGACCCTTGCGAGTTCTTGCGTTCTGCTTAGTGCTTTGGCCTCTAACGGGCAAGCCTTTACGATGGCGAACGCCCCTATAGCAGCCTATTTCCATAAGCCTTTTGATGTTAAGGGCGTGCTCACGGTGTAAGTCACCCTCAGTTTTAACATTATGTTCAATATAGCTTCTAAGCGCGTTAACTTGCTCTTCGGTCAAGTCTTTAACGCGAATATCCGGATCAACTCCGGTCGAAAGCAAAATTTTATTTGCCAACGGTCTACCAATGCCGTAGATATAGGTAAGAGCTATTTCTACGCGTTTTTCTCTCGGCAAATCAATACCAGCAATTCTTGCCACGATTTTTACTCCTTATTGAAAAATTAAATGTTTAAAAATAAATATATGCCTTAGCGCCGCTTTTACATACGCCTGGAATGCTGCGTACGAAAAATAAGGCGAGTATATTCGATTTTAATTGACTAACCTTGTCTTTGCTTGTGGTTGGGGTATTTGGAACAAATTACCATAACCTTGCCGTGTCTTTTAATAACCTTGCATTTGTCACACATCGGTTTTACAGAAGTCCTAACTTTCATAACTAAATCTCCTATAAATTAGTTTTTGTTTCTATACGTAATTCTGCCCTTCGTTATATCGTAGGGAGACATTTCGATTTTGACAGTATCGCCTTCGAGAATTTTGATATAGTGCATACGAATCTTGCCCGATATCGTACAAGTAACGATATGTCCGTTACTGAGCCTTACCTTAAATGTCGCATTGCGTAAGCACTCAACTACGGTGCCTTCAGCTTCGATATTATCTTCTCTTGGCATTTTGTTCCTCCACTGCCTTTTTTATTGATATATTATCGTTTGCGTCTACGTGAGTAAGATACTTAAGATGCTTTCGACGCTTTTGCTTGGGGTTATCCACAAGTCTTTTGTCCCCGTCGCACACTAGTACGAAGTCAGCGGATATTTCCGCAATAACAACGTACAATCTGCCCGTATCATGCCCTTTTAGGCTAACGGCCAGATCTCCAACGGATAATTTTATATCGCACAATTTACCCATTTTGTAATTATAGCACAAATTTCAACACTTGTAAACTATTTTCACGCGAATTGATGCTATAATGTTAAAATTTCGACACCGTTCGACGTAATTATTACGGTGTTTTCGTAATGCGCGCTTGGGCTATGATCTCTCGTCCTGCACGTCCAACCGTCTTCGTCTATAACAACGCGATAATCTCCGTACGTTATCATAGGCTCGATGGCAAGCGCCATACCCTTTCTGAGAGATATTCCCGATCCTGCCTTACCGTAATTGGGTATGGACGGATCCTCGTGTAGTTTTCGTCCTATACCGTGCCCAACCATTTCGCGAACAACGCCGTAGTTGTAGCTCTCGGCATAAGCTTGAATTGCGTGAGAAACGTCACCTAGCCTTGCGCCCGCCTTAACGAACTTAAGACCTTCAAAAAACGACTGCTTGGTTACCTCGATAAGCTTGCGCTTTCCGGGAGACACCTCGCCTACCGCAAACGTTCTTGCCGCGTCACCGTGAAAGCCGTTCTTGTACGCGCCCACGTCTATGCTTACGATTTCGCCTTCTTTAAGAACCTTGAGCGACGGAAATCCGTGAACGACCACGTCATCTACCGAAATACACGTTGCCGCCGGAAACCCACCATATCCCTTAAAGGACGGTATTGCTCCTTCCGACAAGATAATTTCTTCGATAATCGAGTTAAGCTCCAGCGTCGTTACGCCGGGCTTAACGTAAGGCTCACATTCTCTAAGAGCCTTGCCGACTATCGCGCCGGAAATGCGCATAAGCTCTAATTCTTCATCACTTTTTATCGTAATCATACAAAGCTTGTTTGATTCTTTCGAATACTTCTTCTATCGTTCCGTGACCGTCAATGTGAGCAAGCTTGTTTTGCTTTAAGTAATGCTCAGTGACAGGTCTAGTTTCACTCTCGTACACACGAAGCCTTTCGCGTACGACTTCTTCGTTATCGTCCTTACGAACGATAAGCTCGCCGCCGCAATCGCAAGCCGTATGCGAGTGAATTTTTTTGTTGTAATTTTTACCGCATTTTGAGCAAACCATACGGTTTACAATGCGTTCCACTACCGAGTCCGCGTCGATTTCGATATTCAAAACGACGTCCACATCGGTAATTTTGTCAAGCGCCTCCGCTTGAGCTAAAGTTCTCGGAAAACCGTCCAGCAAAAAGCCTTTTTTGCATCCTGACAATTCCATTTTAAGCACATCCATCATGACGTCATCAGGCGCAAGCCTGCCGCGCTCTATATACTGGAGCGCGACAAGTCCTATTTGCGTTTTTTCTTCAATATTTCTGCGGAGAACTGCTCCCGTAGAAATATGAGGTAATCCGTACATATTCGATATGTGTTCTGCCTGAGTGCCTTTTCCTGCACCCGGAGGTCCGAATAAAACGATTTTCATGATTACTCCCTGATTTTTGCTACAGAGCGCTTCTTATTTGAGGAAGCCCCTAGTTCTCTTCATCATAAGCAAACCTTCGAGCTGCTTGTTAAGCTCGAGCGCTACGGAAACAACGATAAGAAGACCGGTAGCCGTAAACGCATTTATAAGGTCCATATTGCTTATAACGCCTGCCGTCTGCAATGCTTGGAACACTACCGACGGAACAATTGCGATAATCATAAGGAACAAAGCTCCCCAGAAGGTCAATCTCTTAGAAACCTTGTTAAGATACTCAGCCGTTGCTTTGCCCGGTCTAATACCTTGGATAGAGCCGCCGTACTGTTGAAGATTACGAGCGATTTCGTCGGGCTTGAACTGTATGGTCGTATAGAAGAAGCTAAACGCCATAATAAGCACGCCCAAAAGCACGAAGTACAAAATACTGTCCGTTCCAAGATATGTTGTCCACCATCCGTAGAAGGTTGACGTGTCACCCAAGCTCTCAGTAGATGCAAACATTCTTGCTATCATCTGCGGGAGGGTAAGAATTGCCGTCGAGAAGATGATGGGCAAAACGCCGTTTGCATTAACCTTGATAGGAATATTGCTCGACTGTCCACCGTATTGCTTACGTCCCTTAACCTGCTTAGCGTAGTTTACAACGATTTTGCGTTCTGACAAATCGATAAATACGATAAAGAGGAAAATAAGGATTACGAGCAAAAGGAAGATAAGCAAGCCCCAGAACGCCATCGTTCCATCTTCGCCACCAGCAACGATTTGCTCGATAGAGCCTGCGATTGCAAGTCCTGCCGATGCAACGATACCTACGAAGATTATAAGGCTTATGCCGTTACCTACGCCAAGCTCGGTGATTCTGTCGCCAAGCCACATGGTTACCATAGAGCCAGCTACGAGCATTGCTGCTACGAATACTGCGATCCAAACCTGACTGTCTTGTGCGGTAAAGATGCCGTCGCTAATTCCGCCGCCTTGCACCCAGCTGATTGCGATACCCACTGCTTGCAAAATAGCAAGAGCGAGCGTTGCAATCTTAGTTACGAGCGCAATCTTCTTTCTGCCGTCCTCGCCCTGACGCGACCAACGCTCAAGGGCAGGAATAGCTACCGTAAGAAGCTGAACTATAATAGAAGCGTTGATGTAAGGCGATATACCAAGCGCAAGGAAAGCTCCGTTTGCAAGAGCGTTACCACCGATTTGCGACATAAGATTCATCAATGTGTCGCTTTCGGCAATGAGAGCTTCGCCGCTGATACCCGGTATAGGCAACCAGCATCCAAGACGATAAATGAACAAAAGTCCGATAGTAATAAGGATTTTGTTTCTTATCTCCTTGTTCTTAAATGCATTGATGAGGTTTCTAAACATTATAACACCTCAACTTTGCCACCAATCTTTTCGATTTTCTCCTTAGCAGCTTCCGTGAACTTATTAGCCTTAACGGTAACCTTCTTAGTAAGTTCGCCGTTACCCAAAATTTTAAGTCCGTACTGTTCGATTTTTTTGATAAGTCCCTTTTCTTTAAGGATTTCTGCGCTAACTTCGTCGCCGTCATTGAAATATTCTTCGATTAAGCTAACGTTGATAGTAGTGTAAACCTTCTTCCAAGCATTGTCAAAGCCTCTTTTGGGAAGTCTACGAGCGAGGGGCATCTGGCCGCCTTCGAAGCCGACTCTTACGCCGCCGCCGCTACGTGCCCATTGACCCTTGTGGCCCTTTGTAGAGGTTTTTCCAAGTCCGGAACCGATACCGCGACCTACTCTCTTGGGAGCGGTCTTAGAACCGGGAGCGGGAGATAAAGTGTGCATCTTCATACTAAATTTCCTCCACTGTTACAAGATGTTTAACAACGTAAATCATGCCTCTTACAGCATCGTTGTCAGGTCTTACAACAAACGAACGAATCTTCTTAAGACCGAGAGCTTCTACAGTTCTCTTTTGCTTTTCAAGGCATCCGTTTGTGCTCTTAATAAGTGTAATCTTCAATTGCTTTTCCATAATGCACCGCCTTAACCGAGAATTTCTTCCACGGAAAGTCCGCGGAGCGCAGCGATCGTTTCGGGCGAACGCAACGCCTTAAGTCCTTCGAAGGTAGCCTTTACGGTGTTGATGGGGTTACGCGAACCGTAGCTCTTGGTGGTGATATTCTTGATACCTGCAAGCTCTACTACAGCACGAACGCTGCTTCCTGCGATAACTCCGCGTCCTTCGGGAGCCGGCATAAGGATAACCTGGCTCTTGCCGTACTTACCAACTACTTCGTGAGGAATCGTGCTTTCGCCGATTGCAACCTTAATCATATTACGGCGTGCAATTTGTTCTGCCTTCTTGATAGCCTCGGGAACCTCGGTAGCCTTTCCGCTTCCGATACCAATACCGCCCTTGCCGTCGCCAACAACCACAAGCGCTGCAAAACGCATATTGCGTCCGCCCTTAACTACCTTGGTTATGCGGTTAACGCCAACGAGTCTGGTTTGAATTCCGTCGTCCTGCTTAACAATTTCTTGTTCTCTCTTTGCCATAATACCCTCCTAAAACTCAAGACCAGCTTCTCTTGCGCCATCGGCGAGAGCCTTAACTCTTCCGGTGTACAAGTAGCCGCCACGGTCAAACACAACCTTCTTAACGCCGGCTGCGATTGCGCGCTCTGCGATAAACTTACCTACTGCCTTAGCTGCTTCGGTCTTGGTCATGTCCTTCACGTCAATACCCTTAGCGATTGTCGAACCGGATGCAAGGGTTACGCCCTTAGCGTCGTCGATAATCTGAGCATAGATGTGAGAAGTGCTGCGATAAACGCAAAGACGGGGCATTTCAGCAGTACCTTTAAGGTGTGCTCTGATTCTAAGATGTCTCTTAGCTCTTACGCTGTTTTTATTAATCTTACCTATCATAATGCCCTCCTATTATTTACCCTTCTTGCCTTCTTTCATAACAACAACTTCGTCGCTGTATCTGATACCGTATGCATGATACGGCTCTACCGGCCTCTTGGATTTGATGGTTGCAGCGGTTTGTCCTACGAGTTCCTTGGAGATACCCGTAACAACGATGGTGTTTTGGTCAGGACACGTAATAGTAATTCCTTCGGGAATATTCAATTCTACTGCGTGGCTCAAGCCTACGTTAAGCGTAAGCTTCTTGCCGCTAACCGCTACCTTCCAGCCTACGCCGTTTACGATAAGCGTACGGCTAAACGGATTAACTACGCCTGCAACCATGTTGCTGATGAGCTGACGGTAAAGACCGTGCTTGCTCTTAACTGCCTTGTCTTCTCTGGTGCGCTCTACCGTAACGGTCGCGCCTTCGATGTTAACCTTAATATTTCTGTCCTCAATTGCCTGAGTAAGAGTTCCCTTGGGACCCTTAACGGTAACAACGCTGTCCTTGTATTCAACGGTTACACCTGCAGGAATTGTGATGGGCAATCTACCTATTCTTGACATACCGACCTCCTTACCAGATGTAGGCGAGAACTTCGCCGCCAATCTTGTTAGCGCGAGCCTGCTTATCGGTCATAATACCCTTGGACGTGGAAATAATTGCAATTCCCAAGCCGTTCAAAACTCTCGGAAGATCTTCGTATCCACAGTAAACTCTAAGACCGGGCTTACTGATTCTCTTGAGACTGGTTATAACCTTTTCTCTCTTTGCGCCGTACTTCAAGGTAATAAAAATATTTTTATGTCCGTCGTTTTCCACAACTTCTGCGCTCTTAACGTATCCTTCCTTAACGAGAATATCTACGATAGCAAGCTTCATCTTGGAAGCGGGAACGGTAACGGTATCGTGCCTTGCCGTTTGTGCATTTCTGATTCTTGTGAGCAAATCTGCGATGGGATCATTAACTACCATACCTTTACCTCCTTACCAACTCGACTTTTTAACGCCGGGAATTTCACCCTTGTACGCCAATTCTCTGAAACAAATTCTACAAATACCGTACTTGCGCAATACCGCGTGCGGTCTTCCGCAAAGCTTGCAACGGGTGTAAGCTCTAGTAGAGTACTTAGCAGGCTTTTGCTGCTTATTAATCATTGCTTTTTTAGCCATAAATAATTAATCTCCTTATCCCTGTTAGTTCTTGAAAGGCATTCCAAGCTTTACAAGGAGTGCTTTGGCTTCGTCGTCGGTTTTTGCGGTAGTTACTACGCAAACGTCGAAGCCTCTTACTTTTTCTACTTGTTCGTACGGAATTTCGGGGAACATAATTTGCTCCTTAACGCCAACAGCATAATTACCTCTGCCGTCGAACGACTTGCTCGAAATACCACGGAAGTCTCTTACGCGGGGAAAAGCGATGGAAACGAGTCTATCGAAGAACTCATACATCTTGTTGCCACGCAAGGTAACCTTGATACCAATTGCTTGACCTTCTCTAAGCTTGAAGTTAGCTACCGACTTCTTAGCTCTGCAAAGCACAGCCTTTTGTCCTGCAATAGCTTCGAGCTCGTGCATAGCGATTTGTACGCTCTTGCTGTTGTCCTTGATGTCGCCAAGACGCATATTAAGGATAATCTTATCGAGCTTGGGAACTTCCATTACGTTAGCGTATCCGCGTTCTTTCATAAGGGCAGGTACGATTTCTTCAATGTACCTTGTCTTAAGTCTGTTTCTTTTAAGTTCAGCCATAATTTCCTCCTATTACTCAGCGGTTGCTTCGGTCTTAGCCGACTTGCGAGTACGCTTTACTCTGCTATTTGCCTTAGCTTCGGTTTCGCCCTCTGCCTTAGTCGCCTTGGTTGCGCGCTTTTTGGTTTCCTTCTTTTCTGCCTTCTTAGCGTCGAAGTCGTAGCCGCAATGCTTGCATTGACGGTGACTCTTGCCTTCTACCTCTACGGTTGCGATACGAGTCGCCTTATCGCATGCGGGGCAAACGAGCATAACGTTACTGATATCGATATTACCCTCCATCTTGATGATGCCGCCCTGCTCTTGAGCCGAACGAGCCTTCTTGTGACGGGTAATCATGTTAAGGTTTTCTACTTTTACACAGTTGTTCTTCGGATCAACAGCGATAACCTCGCCGGTTTGACCCTTGCTAGCGCCTGCCAAAATCTTAACCGTGTCACCTTTCTTAATACGTAAACTCATGACTTTACCTCCTACATTACTTCGGGAGCCAAGGAAATAATCTTCATATAGTCCTTGTCACGAAGTTCTCTTGCGATAGGCCCAAATATACGCGTGCCTCTCGGTTGCTTTTGAGTATCGATAATAACTGCTGCGTTATCGTCGAAGCAAATGTGGCTGCCGTCCGGACGGTTAACGCCCTTGTGGCTACGTACGATAACTGCTCTTACAACGTCGCCTTTCTTAACTGCTCCGCCCGGAGTTGCGCTCTTAACGGAAGCGATTATTACGTCGCCGATATTGCCAGTGCGACGGAAGGAGCCGCCGAGTACACGAATACACATTATTTCTTTTGCGCCGCTGTTATCTGCGACCTTCAAATAAGTTTGTGGTTGTATCATAAACGTTCTCCTTATTTAGCTCTTTCAACGATACGGCTAAGTCTAAAGCACTTATCCTTAGACAAAGGTCTGGTTTCTACGATTTCTACAATGTCGCCGATTTTTGCTTCGTTGTTTTCGTCGTGAGCCTTGAACTTAGCTGTGGTCTTGATAGTCTTCTTATACAGAGGGTGCTTCGTGTTGTCTCTTACTGCTACAACGATGGTCTTTTCCATCTTGTCGCTAACTACGATACCAACTCTTGTCTTACGGTTGTTTCTTACTACTGATTCTGCCATAATACCCTCCGATTACGCCTTCTTCGCAAGCTCGCGCTCACGAATAACGGTCTTGATTCTTGCGATATCTCTCTTGCATCTCTTGAGCTGCATGGGATTAGCAAGCTGACCAGTTGCATGGCTGAAGCGCAAATTGAAAAGCTCTTGCTTAAGCTCTGCAAGCTTTGCGTTAAGTTCGCTATCCTGCAAATCACGGAATGTGTTTTGCATTATGCTTCAACCTCCTTGTTTTCTACTACGTTAGCGTCTGCGCTAACAAGCTCGTCCCTGCGAGCAAACTTGCATCTTACGGGAAGCTTGTGCGAAGCGAGTCTGAGCGCTTCCTTTGCTACTTCTTCGGGCACGCCTGCCATTTCGAACAAAACTCTACCCGGCTTAACTACTGCTACCCAGTACTCGGGAGCGCCCTTACCGGAACCCATACGAGTTTCTGCGGGCTTCTTGGTAACCGGCTTGTGGGGGAAGATGTTGATCCATACTTGACCGCCACGCTTAATATATCTGGTCATCGCGATACGGGCAGCTTCGATTTGATTGGACTTAATCCAACCCGGATCGCACGAAACAAGACCGTATTCGCCGTAAGCGATAACGTTACCCTTGTTTGCCTTACCGGTCATTCTGCCGCGCTGAACACGACGTCTTTTAACTCTCTTGGGCAATAACATTAGCGTTGTCCTCCTTCTTTAAGTTGAGGAATAACCTCTCCCTTATAAACCCATACCTTGATACCGATCTTACCAAAGGTAGTGCTTGCTTCAGCCTCTGCATAATCAATGTCAGCACGAAGCGTTTGAAGAGGAATAGAGCCATCGTGATAGCTTTCGCTACGAGCGATTTCTGCTCCATCCAATCTTCCGGAAACCATAATCTTAACACCCTTAGCTCCGCAGCGCATTACTCTGCTCATAGCTTGCTTCATGCTACGACGGAAGGACGCACGCTTTTCGAGCTGAGCAGCGATATTTTCTGCTACGAGCTGAGCGTCCATGTCGGGACGTTTAACTTCCATAATATTGATATGGATAATTCTACCCTTTGCTACCACCTTAGCAAGCTCTTTTTTGAGTTGCTCTACGCCTGCGCCCTTAACGCCGATAAGCATACCGGGCTTAGAGGTATAAACGTTAACGGTTACCTTACCTTGCGCTCTTTCGATAGTGGTCTTGGAAATTCCGAAGGTGTAATACTTGTTCTTGATAAACTCACGGATTTTGTAGTCTTCTACCAAATATTCCGAAAAATCTCTCTTGTTGGCATACCATTGAGCATCCCAGCCCTTGATAACGCCGACTCTGAGTCCGTGGGGATTAACTTTTTGTCCCATAATTACTTGTCCTCCTTGATAGTGTCGAGTATTACCGTAATGTGGCTAGTGCGCTTGTTGATACGGTGAGCTCTACCCTTAGAAACGGGATTCATTCTCTTAAGAATCGGACCGCCGTCAGCGAAAATCTCCGCTACGTAAAGGTCAGCTCTCGACAAGCCCTTAACCTCAGCGTTAGCAACAGCCGACTTGATGAGCTTGTAAGTTACTTCTGCAGACGCATTGGGAATAGCCTCGAGCATTGCGAGCGCTTCGTTAACAGCCTTTCCTCTTACAACGTCAAGAACGATTCTTACCTTGCTCGGAGAAATTCTGATATATCTTGCGCGGGCAAACGGACGCATTTCTCTTTTTGTCTCGTTTCTTTCCTGCTTAATTTGAGTTCTACTTTTGATGGTGTTTTCCATTTTCTTTCTCCTTATCTGCCCTTGGTCGTCTTTTCGCCGGCATGACCTTTGAAAGTACGGGTGGGAGCGAACTCGCCGAGCTTATGTCCTACCATTTCTTCGGTGCAATATACGGGCACATGCTTGCGTCCGTCATGAACCGCGATTGTTTGACCAATGAATTCAGGGTAAATAGTAGAACTTCTTGACCAAGTTTTGATTACCTTTTTATCCGTTGTATCCATTTGGGCAACAACCCTGTTATACAATCTTTCCTCTACATAAGGACCTTTTTTCAAACTTCTACTCATAATTTACCTCGCTAATTTATGCGCTTAACAATGAACTTGTTGCTGTTCTTGTGCTTGTTTCTCGTCTTGTAACCGAGTGCCGGCTTACCCCAAGGAGTAACAGGACCGGGACGGCCGATAGGCGACTTACCTTCACCACCACCGTGGGGGTGATCACACGGGTTCATTACCACACCGCGGACGGTCGGCTTAATACCCATATGACGCTTACGTCCTGCCTTACCGATAGAAACGAGCTCGTGATCGAGATTGCCAACCTGACCGATAGTAGCCTTGCAGGTGAGAAGAATCATTCTCATTTCGCCGCTGGGAAGACGGAGAGTTGCGTACTTTCCTTCTTTTGCCATAAGCTGAGCTGCTGCGCCTGCGGTCTTAACCATCTTGCCGCCTCTACCCGGTTGCATCTCGATATTGTGTACGAGCGTACCTACGGGAATAGATGCAAGCGGCAAAGCGTTACCGGTCTTGATGTCGCAATCGCTACCCGAAACAACGGTGTCGCCAACTTGAAGACCCAAGGGAGCAAGAATATATCTCTTTTCGCCGTCAACGTAGTGGAGCAAAGCGATATATGCGGTGCGGTTCGGATCGTACTCAATGGTAGCAACCTTTGCCGGAACGCCGTCCTTGTCACGCTTGAAGTCGATAATACGAAGCTTTCTACGATTTCCACCGCCGATATGACGAACGGTAATTCTGCCGTAGCTGTTACGTCCGCCCTTGCGGTTTATACTTTTAAGAAGCGATTTCTCGGGTTCGTTAGTAGTAATTTCGCTGAACGAGCTTACTGTCTTAAATCTTGTACCCGGGGTAATCGGCTTAAATCTTTTAATACCCATGATGTCCTCCCATTAACTCAAGCTCTCGAAGAATTCGATCGGCTTGCTCTCTGCCTTAAGCTGAACGTAAGCCTTTTTGATGTCGGACGTATAACCTTGAGTGCGTCCCTGTCTTTTGAGCTTACCTTTGATGTTTACGGTGTTAACCTTATCAACCTTTACCTTGAAGATTTCTTCAACTGCCTTTTTGATGTCGGTCTTAGTTGCGTTAACGTCAACGATAAATCCGTACTTCTTTCTTGCGATGCCTGCATAGCTCTTTTCGGAAGTAACAGGCTTTTTGATTACGTCATAAGCGTTCATGCTTTGTATGCCTCCTCAATTTTTTTGATAGCCGGCACAGTCATAATGCACTTAGCGTTTTCAACCAACTCTTTAACGTTGATTTGGTCTGCCGGAAGAACACGAACGAACGGGATATTCTTAGCTGCTCTTAAGAACATTTCGTTCTCGCCGTCAACTACGATAAGAACTCTCTTGTTGATGTTGAGCGCCTTCATAATAGCTGCAGCCTCTTTGGTCTTGCCGCCAACCTCGAACTTGTCAACAGCAATCATATCTCCGTCGTTGAGCTTTGCGGAAAGAGCGCTTCTCAATGCGTTGCGTCTTGCCTTGATGTTAACCTTTTGAGAGAAATCTCTCGGCTTGGGCGCAAATACTACGCCACCCTTGATCCATTGCGGAGCTCTGATAGAGCCTTGACGCGCATGGCCGGTTCCTTTTTGTCTCCAGGGCTTTCTGCCACCGCCGCGAACTTCGGTTCTGGTAAGCGTGCACTTAGTTCCCTGTCTTGCATTGTTTGCTTGCGCTACTACAACCTGATGAATAAGACCTTCGTTGTATTCTACGCCGAATACGCTTTCGTCAAGTTCAAGCTCACCGGTCTGAGCGCCCGTTTGATTATAAACTTTAATGCTTGCCATACTTCCTCCTAACGCTTAACGGCTTCTTTAACCGTAACCAATCCGCCCTTGGGGCCCGGAATCGCACCCTTAATCAAAAGTACGTTGCGTTCCGCATCAACTCTTACTACCTTAAGGTTTTTGATAGTAACTCTTTCATGTCCGTAATGTCCAGCCATGTGCAATCCCTTGATTACCTTGCTGGGCGTGCTGTTCGCACCCGTGGAACCGCGCTCTCTGTGAACAGGACCGGTACCGTGAGTCATCTTAAGACGGTGTTGATTCCATCTCTTGATCGCGCCGGTAAAGCCGCGACCCTTGGTGATTCCAACTACGTCAACGATATCGCCGTTTGCGAAGATATCACACTTGATAACGTCGCCCACATTGTACTTGTCACAATCCTCAAATCTAAATTCTCTGAGTACGCGCTTTAAGGGAACGCCAGCCTTCTTCAACTGACCAGCCACCGGGCGAGAAAGCTTACGCTCCTCTACGTCCTCAAATCCGCAAACGATTGCGTCGTGAGTGTCCTTACCCTTAACCTTCTTGCCTACTACTACGAGGGGACCTGCCTCAACAACAGTTGCAGGTACCGCCAAGCCCGATTCGTCGAATATTTGCATCATACCGAGCTTTTTACCCAATATAGCTTTTTTCATGATTTCAACCCTCCGATACCTTATAACTTAATCTGGATATCTACACCGGCGGGTAAATCTAACTTCATAAGCGAATCAACCGTCTTAGCCGAAGGACTGTAAATATCAATCAGTCTTTTATGAGTTCTTAACTCGAACTGCTCGCGCGAATCCTTGTACTTGTGAACTGCGCGCAGAATTGTAACTACTTCTCTGTCTGTCGGAAGCGGAATAGGACCGCTTACCTTGATGCCCGTCTTCTTAGCCGTCTCAACGATTCGAGCCGCGCTTTGGTCGATCAGGTCATGGTCATAAGCCTTAAGCTTAATTCTAATTTTTTGACTTGCCATTTTTAACCTCCATAGCAATTACTTCGGACAACTCCGTCGTGTGTGTTAAACTCGCCTTTTTTTATGAGCCTCTCGGCTCAAATCTACGACGCTCCGAAGTCGCACGGCTTTTGCCGCGCTGGTCCGCCTGAGTTCTCCGCAGTCATGCTAATTTTTACTGCGGTAACCTCCGACATCAGCCCTAGGCGAGCGTACTGCGCATAGTGCACAGCTTACCTATAATAAACCATTTGTCAATGTTTGTCAACGATTTTTGGGTGTTTTTTCAAAACTTTTTTATCTTTTTTAATGATATTTCTTTTTGCGCCCTTTAAGTTTCCTTGCATGTGTATCCATATATAATAAAGAAATAGAGCGCGCCATATTTCTCTTTTTGACGATTTGTTTTTAGCACCAAGCAAGCTTTTTGCTAAATTTAATCTACATTAGGGCAAAATAAAAAGACGAAAGCGTTTTTCGCCTCGTCTTTATTAGCTAATTGTTGTTTTGTTTATATGTAAACCGCCTTTACGTATTTAACGTTTTTTATGTCGGATTTATTTACTGTTACAAAGGAGCACCAACCGCTAATGACCTGCGGAAAACTTCCTCTGCGCGTTTTTACAAAAAATTCTATATACAAAGTATCGTTTTCGACGTAAACTTTACTAATACTGTTAATCACGCCCGGATCTCCCGTTATTTGGTTGACGCTAATAATAGCTTTTGTCTTAAAAAAGTTTTCGTCATATTCTTCGTAAGATTCGCCGGCGTATTTTTTGTCAAACTCTTCCTTTGAATCTATCAAATCAAGATGCTTCTCTATGCCGGGAACCACATCTACTCTATGCCAAATTCTATTGTCCAAAACATTGACAAGAACGACCGCCAAAATAACAGCAGCAAGAATACCCAGCCAAATAAGGTCTTGCTTTGTACTTTCCTTAAGCTTCATACCCTACCTCCAAAATTAGATTTGACGATATATCCTTTGAATAATAAGCAGTAAATTGTAATCGCTAAACATATAATATCATACCGCCATTATTTTGTCAATTATTTTGTCAATAGTTTAGATAAAATTTTTTTACATTAGCGGAGCAAAAATACGAAAAACCGTAGCAAAGATTTTTTGGTGCCACTTTAGCGTTTTGTCGCCTTGAATTTGCGTGCAATTATAAATAGTATTATCAAAGTCCTCTCGCATTTGCGTTACCGCCTCGGTCTTATACATCCACACACCGCACTCAAAGTGGTGAACGAGCGAGCGATAATCAAGGTTGATAGAGCCGATTACGGCGATTTCGTCGTCACACAAAAAATTCTTAGCGTGGATAAAGCCGGGAGTAAACTCATAAATCTTGACTCCGCCACGAATAAGCTTAGCGTAACTGCTTTTTGTCATAACAAAGACGAGCTTTTTGTCCGGCACGCCGGGCGTGATTATACGAACGTCCACTCCTCGCTTTGCCGCCATAATAAGCGCCTTGGTTACGTGATAATCCACGATAAGATACGGAGTAGTGATATACAAATACCTCTTAGCCTGATTGATAATATTAAGATATGCTTCTTCGCCTATATAGCTTGGGTCGGACGGCGCAGGGCCGTCGCCAAACGGCAAAACGTACCCTTGCCTTTTGCTTGCGCCGTCGCTAATATGCTCGCCAATATACTCACTTACGTTTAAGTCGCGACCAACCCCCATATATTGTCTTAAAAACATAAGCGTAAGGCTTTGTGCAGCGCAACCGCTAAGCATTACGGCAGAATCCTTCCAATATCCAAGCCTATCCTTAAGGTTGATATATTCGTCTGCGATATTAAAGCCGCCCACAAAAGCAACTTCGCCGTCAACCACGGTAATTTTGCGGTGGTCGCGATTGTTGTGCATTGCGGTCACCATAAAGGTAAGCCTGTTAAACCTTACGCACTCTATTCCCTTTTGCGCCAAAAAGGAGCAATAATTGCGCCCAAGCACGCCAGCGCAGCCAAGGTCGTCGTAAATAATTTTAACCTCAACGCCCTGGCTTGCCTTATTTTGTAAAATCTCAAGGATTTCGCTCCACATTTTGCCTTTTTCTATAATAAAGTACTCCAAAAAGATAAATTTTTTCGCCGCGTTGAGCTTTTGCTTAAGCGCGACAAAAGCGTCTTCGCCACTCGAAAAATATTGAGTATCGGTATCATTGTACAAAGGCGCGCCGGCGCTTGCCCACAAATACTTAGCCTGACCTGCCGCCAAGCTATTTTCGCGCTCAAGCTCAGCCAAGGCAGCTTGGTCCTGAACGCAATATTCTTTAGTCGCGTCAGCTATCTGCTTTTGGCGGCGGTGCATTTTTTTAGTCAAGCGCGGGTTGCCAAGCAACGCATACAAAATTACGCCTGCTATAGGGAAAATAAACAGCAAAACCAACCACGGCACCTTGTAAGACGCAGACATATCTCGGTTAACAACGGCAATTATAGCAGCAATACCCAAAACAGTAAAGGCAACCCGAATATAAAAATAGTTTTGGCTAAGCACAGCGGCAATATAAACTGAAATTGCTAGCTGCACTAAAATAAAGAAAATAACAATAGCCGAACGACTAAACAGTTTTTTTAGAATTTTCATCAATTTCTCCGCTATCATAGTATATGTTTTGCAAAATGCTAGCATACAAAGGTTAACCAAAAGTTAATCGCAAAAATTAAAGCTCAAAATATAACAAAAATTGTATTTTGTCTTGACAAACTAAAATCAAAAAGTTTATAATGTACCTTGTAACAAGGGAGGCAATATGAATTTATCCGAAAAGCTCGTTGAATTGCGAATAGCTACGCGTAGCGCAACTATGTGTGAAAGCGTTAACGGAAAACCAAAAAATACTTTGTCGCTTAAGACAAAAGTTTTATTTTTGCTCAAGGATAAAAGCTTGCCGCCGCTTGACATTATGACTACCCTGCACCTTGCTAAGACCAACCTTGCCTTGCTTACTACCGAAATGGCGCAGGAAAATCTTATTACCAAGGAAAAATCATCCACAGACAAACGCGCGGTTTATTACTCCATAACCGAAGAAGGCAAAAGGTATCTAAGCAGTCGCTTAGAAGCGATAGAGCTTTCGCTCAAAAAAGCCTTCCAGGGCGACGAGTACAAAAAAGCGTACGAAATTTTGGATGAAGCAACAGACATATTATCTTTTCTATAAGGAGAAAATATGAAACTTTATAACACTCTTACCCGCAAGAAGGAAGATTTTGTTCCTATTGCAAAAACGGTAACTATGTATTCGTGCGGCCCTACCGTATACAACTATGCTCATATCGGCAATATGCGCGCGTATATCTTTATGGATAGCGTTCGCCGCGCATTAAGATACTGCGGCTACAAAATCAAGGGCGTAATGAATATTACTGACGTAGGCCACCTGCTTAGCGACGGCGACGACGGCGAGGACAAGATGGCAAAGGCTAGCCGCGAGCAGCAAAAATCGGTTTATGAAATTGCCGAAATGTACACCAAAGCGTTTATGGACGACCTTGCTCGCCTTAATATAGGCAAGCCCGAGGTGGTAGCAAAGGCAACCGAGCACATAAACGATATGCTATCTTATGTAGTTAAGCTTGTAGAGCTTGGCTACGGCTACGAAACAAGCGACGGAATATACTTTGATATTTCTAGATTCCCCACCTACGGTAAGCTTAGCGGCCTCAATCTTGACAACCAAATCGCAGGCGCGCGCGTGGACGTCAACGACGAGAAGCGCCACCCTGCCGACTTTGCGCTTTGGAAAAAAGCTCCAAAGGAGCATATTATGCAATGGGAATCTCCGTGGGGCATGGGATATCCCGGCTGGCATATCGAGTGTAGCGCTATGAGCAAAAAATATCTTGGCGCAAGGTTTGATATTCATACGGGCGGCGTTGACCATATCCCCGTTCATCACGAAAACGAAATCGCTCAAAGCGAAGCGCTCGAAGGACACCAAACGGTAAACTACTGGATGCACGGCGAGTTTATGCAGGTTGACGGCGGCAAAATGAGTAAGTCGCTTGGCAACACCTATACGGTAACCGACCTAGAAAATAAGGGCTATTCCCCGATGGTATTCAGATACTTCTGCCTTAACACCCACTACCGCAAAACGCTCAACTTTACCTTTGACGGCATGAACGCTGCAAAAACGGCTTACACAAGACTTTTGGCTCTAATTAACGAGCACCGTAACGGCAAAAACGCGACCGAGCCCGAGATCAAACAAAAATACGAAAATGAATTTATGGATGCGGTCAGCGACGACGTAAATATCCCCATGGCTCTTGGCGTGCTTTGGAATATGCTCCGTGAAAAGCCGTCCAAGGATATCTACGAGCTTACCCAAAAGTTCGATAAGGTGCTTGGACTTTCGCTCGACACAATTCCGCAAGAAGAAAAAATCGAAGTACCAAGCGAAGTTGCCGAGCTTGCTAATAAGCGACTCGAAGCTCGCAAAAACAAGGACTGGGCGCTTAGCGACGAGCTTAGAAACCAAATCGCCACACTCGGTTACACCGTAATCGACAAAAAAGACGGCTACGACATAAAAAAGCTTTAAGATAACAACAGCATAGTAGCTAACTTAAAAAGAGTAAACTCCACATAGAGCTTACTCTTTTTTTGCGCTTCGATTTTAATAAAGCTTACAAATACATTACGTACTGCAAGTAATCCTCAAGTCCGTTCATTGCCGGTAACATTACTCTCGGTTGAATCGCTGTTACTAAACGATATTTCATTATCAAAGGATTCTTCATACAATTCGCTTATGATATTTTCGTAAGTTGTTTGGGACATAGAGCCGTCTTGAAGCTTCTCGGCAAAATAAACTTCTCTAGCAGACTCGAAAGAATTACTGCTAATATATAATTTTCCTTCTTCTACTACTCCATAAACACTGGCTAATAATATTTGTCCATTATCTAAGGTTAAATTGATTTCAAAATACGGAGATTCCACTAAATTATTAAGCAATAAACTTGTACTATATTGTTGCAAACTTGGTCCTTGTATTACAGTAAAACCGTCTGTCTCATAGCTTACAGATTCTACTGTAAAACTCGTCTCTACGCTAAATGTCAAATCGATTTCTTCATCTAAATCATAAACATATTTATCTATTACAAAATAAACTAAATCATTTGATTCTTCACAACTGAAATCTTGTCTTATTGACTCTTTAGTTTCTTCCGTATAAGCAAAAACCTTACTATACTTAAATGACTCAATGCTTAATAAGGCTCCTAAAATGCAAAAAATCAATCCTAATATCTTCTTCATGATACCTCTCCTATGAGAATTCAACTAAAACTGCTCTGTGGATAAAATTATATAATCTCCCACGGCTTTATAAAACAAAAAAACTTCTGTAGATATATATCCTCTTCTAAATTCATTTTCCGACTCTTGAAAAACATCTATAACATCGATGTTAATAAACCCGGTTTCATCAACAAAAAGTTCTTGTGACAATGTTATTACCTCAGAGTATTTCATCTCGTCTACGCTAGAAAACTTATAACCTTCACAACTATAATCATAATAATTGCTAACAAAACTTACTCTTTCTAAATTATCGTAATAATGTATGTTGTATCCATCCATAAAACCGCTTCCTACAGAAATCTCAGCATAAAATCGATTGTAGTCGGGGTGGTCTTTCGAAAAATAGTCATTGTGTCCAAAATAAACCTTTATTTTAACGTCATTACGCTTATACAAAATTCTCCAAAATTTATATCCGCATGCTATTAACGAAATAGGTTGAGAATATGTCTCTGAATCATTTTTATAATGATCTTCATCAATTTTTTCAACCGAAAGCGCATCCTCAATTTCATCTATCGCTTTCTGCTTTTGCTCGCATTCCTGCTCTAGCCTATTTATTTCTTCTTGCAGTGCTGCTATTTCATTGTCTCTATCCTCATTTGCCTCAGCTGCATCTGCTTTCATTCTTTCTACCGTCTCTTCTAATACCGTTATTTGATTTAATTGCTCAGTCTTTTCTTCTTCCAACTCCATAATTAGCGTCAAAAGATCATTATCGTCTTTTGTTAAATCCATTAACATTCTTTCTTGCTCTTGTAGCTTTGCCTCAAGCTCTGCAAGCTTCTCTTCCATTGCTCTGCCGTTACAGCCAACTAGCGCAAACAGCATAATTACCACTAAGCCTAAACTTAAAATTTTCTTCATGATACCTCTCCTATGAGAATTTAACTAAAACTGCTCTGCGGATAAAATTATATATGAGTCTATTTTTTTATAGTAAATAGTTATACTTGTTACCATTCTCTGTGTATATTCATTTTCACTGATAAAATTATGCGACATTAAAGAAATACAAACCATTCCTTTTTCATCAACAAAAAGCTCTTGGGGTATCGTAATATTTATAAAGTAATTAAAATCATCAATACTAGAAGCATAGTCCCCTGTTTTAGTTTCTTTTGATTCCGCATCAATATCTTCTATCCTAGTGATTTCTACTTCATTGTCATAAAGAATGCTTTTCCCGTTTTCATCCACATATCCAGATAACACGGTTACACTTCCATTTGTACTCCAATTCCCTGAACAAAAAGTGGCAAAATAAAATTTAAGAGTTACATTATCTATATTATAACAGGTTTTCAAATATCTATATCCACATTGATAGCTATTATCCGAAGGATCGCATCCACCAACTAAAATCTGCTCAACTTTTTCTTCCACCATAACGGACATAATTTCGTCTATCGCTTTCTGTTTTTGCTCGCATTCCTGCTCTAGCCTATTTATTTCTTCTTGCAATGCTGCTATTTCATTGTCTCTATCCTCTTTTGCCTCAGCTGCATCTTCTTTCATTTGTTCTACCGTCTCTTCTAATACCGTTATTTGATTTAATTGCTCAGTCTTTTCTTCTTCCAACTCCATAATTAGCGTCAAAAGATAATTATCGTCTTTTGTTAAATCCATTAACATTCTTTCTTGCTCCTGTAGCTTTGCCTCAAGCTCTGCAAGCTTCTCTTCCATTGCTCTGCCGTTACAGCCAACTAGCGCAAACAGCATTATTGCCACTAAAACTACGCTAATAATTTTTTTCATACTTGCCCTCCTAGATAAGCATTTGTTATATTTTACCATACTTTGTATGATA
>JAFVXL010000028.1 GCA_017501145.1 Clostridia bacterium
AAAGAAGAATTTAGTAATTCTCAAAATTCCAATATTGCTAAATGGAGTGCCTATATAAAAGCAGAAGCAAATAGACAAGGATATTTAGAAACTGCGTTAGATTGGGTAAGTAAAGGAAATGTTGAAACCTATATGAGCGCTCATAGATGGGATACTAATATTTTTGAATTAAAAACATATTTTAATTCCGTATTAGATTGGGTTGCAACAGTATTTGTAGATACTGATGACACAATGAGAGGTCTTGATTGGGGTTCTTTATACGAAAAGTATCATTGTAGGGCTTATAATCCAAGCGAAGTCTCTCAAAAGGTGAACGAATTACTATCTGACATATATGTTACAGATAAAAAAGGTATTTACGAATTCATACTCGGTGGATGTCTTGATTATAAATTGTTATACATACGAGTTTTTAGTGAACCAGATAAAAAAAGTGTTTATAATAAGCAAACACAATTAGCCCAAAGTACAGGTACTTCAAATTGCCTGTTATGTGCTATTGGAAATGACAATAACAAAAATAAAATATGGAAATATTCTGAAATGGATGCCGACCACGTTACTGCTTGGAGTAAAGGCGGAGCAACCGTCATTGAAAATTGTCAAATGCTGTGTAAAACCCACAACCGAGCAAAAGGAAATAGATAGCATAAAAGCCGAGAAACTTTCTCGGCTTTTAGTATTCTACGATATATTGTGTAAAATTTATCGCAATAAACACAAGATGTGGTATAACCAACTTGACTTTTAACCCTAAATGTTGTATAATAAATTATATAAATTCAAAGGAATTAAAAGTTTATGACAATCACATTTTTACTTGGTAATGGTTTTGACTTAAATTTAGGACTAAAAACTCAATACAAACATTTTTATGAGTACTATTTATCGTTAGATAAGACAAATGATACTCCCGTAATTGAAGCGTTTAAAAAAGATTTAGCCGATAATCTTGAAAATTGGTCAGATTTGGAAATAGTTTTAGGTAAATATGCCGAAAAATTCAATAATGAAACCGAAAATGATTTTATAGAACTGTTGTACAATATTCAAGATGCTCTTGCTGATTATCTTGACAAGCAAGATTCAACCTTTACCATTTCAGACGAAGATAAAAAGAAAGCAATCTCTGATTTAATATTGCCAGAAAACTATTTGACACTAAGAGAAAAGCAAGACTTTTTAGAATATAAGAAACAAATTAATACAAACAGCTATGCATTAAATGTTATTTCTTTTAATTATACAAAAACTTTTGAAAATATATTTGGTTGGAATGGTAAACCGTTAACTATTGGTAGTAGACGGGCTGGCAACACAGTCTTTAACGATGAAATAAAACTATTTGAGCATATACACGGAACAACTGATGATAATATGATTTTAGGGGTTAATGACTCCACACAAATCAATAATGAGAAATTAAAAATTGCTACAAAAACAATACGCGCATTAATAAAAACGGAAATGAATCTACACGCGGGCACTTTGCGTGATAATAGATGTGTTTCGGCGATACAAAATGCTGATTTAATATGCATTTATGGTATGTCGCTAGGAGAAACAGACAAATTTTGGTGGGAAAAAATTTGTTCACGTTTGGCAAATTCTCACGCGCGATTGATTATATTCTCAAAAGCAAATGAAGTTCCATCTCGACGTAAATATATGGCTAGTAATAATAAAGATGAACTAAAAAACAAATTAGTGGCTCACTTCAATTATGATATACAAATTAAAAAGAGAATATTAAATCAAACATTTGTATGTCTTAATTCTAATATGTTTAAAGTGAAACTCAATTATCCCGAAAAAAAGTCCGATATTGCGATTGCTTTTGACGCGGTAGAAAAACTGAATGAAAGCGCTCAAAAAAGCATTAAAATTGCATCAAGCCAATAATGATAAAAACCGAAGATTAACTTCGGCTTTTACTATTAGATATTTGACTATTTCAACTTAACAATTATGCCGAAAAAATCTCTTGTAAAAAATAAAACGAACTTTGACTTTTCATCAAGGTTCGTTTTATTCTTGTTTGGTGCGGTTGACAGGACTTGAACCTGCACGGAGTTACCACAAGATCCTTAGTCTTGCGCGTCTGCCAATTCCGCCACAACCGCACAACATACATATACTATCACAATGCGCCTTAAATGTCAAATAAAAATAGGGGGGGTGAGTATAAAAATTCAACAAAAAATATTATGAAAATACTATAATACTTATGCTTAGAGGATAAAACGTACTCTTGTGGCTAAATGTTGTATATGAGCGAATGTGACAAGAATATAGTAATTATGCGTATTTTAGCACAATATTGTTGACTTGTTTGCCGTAATCGTATATAATTGAATATGAATAGAATAATTAAGTTAGGAGTACGGTGTTATGTCGCTTTTTGGACCTGATTACGTGTCGCTTTCGGGCGCGGATATAGAAAAAAATCAACTCTTCGAGCGTAAAGTTATTGCGCGCACTAAGAAAAAAACGGTTGTCGTCGTTCCTTGTGGATATAACACAATATTGTTTAAGCAAGGCGAGTACGTTAATGTTTTGCCTGAAGGTAAGCATTCGGTAACTCAACGAGGCGAAAAAGGTATAAGTATCGAAATAGTATTTGCGTCACGTACTTCAAGAGTTGTAGTAAAGTGGGGTACGCCAATTAATATTGACGTGAGTGATAAGGATGGGAATTTCGCTAAGGTAAAGATGCGCGGATATATGACAGTTGGATTAGCTGAGCCGCGTAAGGCTTTTTTGGAATTTGTAGATTCGGACGGAGTATACAGCGAAGAAATTTTGCACAACAAGCTGCGTAGTAGAGTGTGCAACGAAATTCAGCCGACAACTGTTAAGGCTATTAATGAGCGTAATATTTCTATTAGTGATATTGCCAACAGTTGCTCTGAGTTGTCCGCTATTATTGCGCCCGTAGCTGCCGAAGCGCTAAAGCGTGATTATGGACTAGCACTTGATTCGTTTGTAATCGAGGCGATAATAATTGAATAACGAAGATCTTGAGCAATCGGCTAAATGTCGGTTGCTTTTTTGTTGAAAAATATAATCAATTTAGTTGGCTTTTTGATAAGTTTATACTTTATACATAATGAATAAATTTTTATACAATTTGTCGTATATTAGCCGAATTATGCTTGACTTAATCATTGCTTGGGTATATAATTCTTAGGTTGTAAGATACATAGTAGGAGAGGGTATATTTATGTTGTTACATTCGTGGGACGCAACGCTTTTGGCTCTTGCAATTGCATTGATTGCAGGCCTAGTGCTTTCGAGAATTGTCAAGCTTATCAAATTGCCTGCGGTAACCGGCTACTTGGTAGCAGGTATATTGATTGGACCGTATTGCCTTGGCGCGCTTGGTAACGCCATCAATATCAACGGCTTGGGCTTTATTTCGTCAGAAGCGGTTAAGTCGTTTAGTATCGTATGCGAAACGGCTCTTGGCTTTATTGCTTTTTCTATCGGAACGGAATTCCGCTTGGAAGAAATTAAGCATATTGGCAAAAAGGCGGTAGTGGTTGCTATTGCTCAGGCTATTGCGGCTACTGTTTTTGTGGATGCGGCACTTATCGCGATGCATTTTATGATGCCTGACAAGCTTCCTATCGAAGCAGCTATCGTTCTCGGCGCGGTTGCGACAGCGACAGCTCCCGCTGCAACGCTTATGGTAGTAAAGCAATATAAGGCGAAAGGTCCTGTTACCGATATGCTTTTGCCTGTAGTTGCGCTTGACGACGCTATTGGACTTGTTGTTTTTTCCATTTCGTTTGGTATTGCAAAGACCATTAGTAGCGGAAATCTTGATGTAATTTCGGTTATATTCAATCCTCTTATTGAAGTAGTGTTGTCAGTAGGAGTGGGCGCATTGCTTGGATATTTGTTCAACCTTATCGAAAAGTGCTTTAAGTCGAACTCCAAGCGTCTTTGTCTTGCTATAACCTTCGTGTTGTTTGCGGTAGCCCTTTCGTCGATGGAAATTCAGCTTGGTAAAATCACGATTGGTTTTTCGAGCTTACTTGTTTGCATGATGCTTGGTACTCTTTTCTGCAATTGCTGTAAGGATTATGCGGAAATTATGGAAAAGACAGATAAGTGGACTGCGCCGTTACTCGTAATGTTTTTCGTTATTTCGGGTGCGGAGCTTGAGCTTAGCGTATTTGGCGATTGGATGATTGTCATTGTTGGCATTGTGTACGTTCTTGTGCGTGCGGCAGGTAAATACGTAGGTGCAAGAGCAAGCTCGACACTTATGAAGTGCGATCCTATGATAAACAAGTATTTGGGTATTACGCTTTTCCCGCAAGCGGGTGTTGCACTTGGTATGTCGCTTACCGTTATTGCTGACGGTACTCTTGGTTCAAGCGGAGAGTTGGTAAGAAATATCACCTTGTTTGCAGTGCTTATTTATGAGCTTGTTGGGCCGTTGCTTACCAAAATTTCTCTTAAGAAAGCGGGCGAAATTGTGCCTAAGGCTGAGGCTGTTGCGGCAACGAGTGATGAAGACGACGAATAGTTTAATCTAATATATACGAAAACATAAAGGACTTTTTAATTACTAAAAGTCCTTTATTTATTGACTTTGGCGCGTGTGAGTGCTATAATATTCATATGAACGATAAATTAAAAAGAGTAGTGGCTATTATTGCCCTTGTTTTTATTGGAATTTTTACAGTTTCGCTTATTATGTACCTTATTGACAGCACGATGTTAAACGGCGCAATAGGCGATTTGACCATATGGTCGGGCGGTATAGGACTGATGCTTTGGCTGGTGCTATATATTTCGCGATCCTTTCCGTCTCAGCAAGTAAAAGACGAAGAACGTGAAAGATTGTATAGACAAGCAGAGGAGCTAGAAAATGCAGAATTAGAGCAGGGCAGCGTAGATAAAGAAGAAGATTTATCTAACGAGCAAGCCGAGGAGATAACGACCAAACAAAAGTCCGAGTAAGCGATAGAACGATTTTAGGAGCCTTTTATTTCGCACAATATAGAAAGAGCGATATTCACCGACGCGCAAATAATACATACAAGCGCGTAAGGGGAAAAGGAAGCGCTTATCAGTAGAACAAGTGCAGTTAATAGATATCCCTTAATTTTTGATTTAGCAAGCGCCGTTTTGT
Source organism: Clostridia bacterium (assembly GCA_017501145.1). Lineage (GTDB taxonomy): Bacteria > Bacillota > Clostridia > Christensenellales > Pumilibacteraceae > CAG-552. The sequence continues at coordinate 5,150 of JAFVXL010000028.1, forward strand.
AGAGAGGAATCTTTTTTTTGGAGCGTTTTTGCGGTTCAGGAATAATAAAATACTTATCTAAAAATTGATAAGTTTGGTTTTTTCGTAAGATTGCGACGTCTATTTTGCAAAAAAGATGAAGCTTATTATCCACCTCGGGATTTGTTTCGTCGCACAAAATTATTAACCGTTTGTTTTGCGATAGCGCAAAATTGTAAGCGCAGCTTAGATTTTTAAGAGGAAGCTTACCGTAAAAATACGGATAAATTACATTTTTGCCTTTGATAACGTAGCTATCCATTATTGAGCCTTTTACACCTCTATTAATCAATGCGAGCAGTTCGTTGCTATCCATAACGGTAAGCTCGTCCATAACGTCGTTAGTTCGCTGCACCTTATACCTTGATAAATTTTTTCTATCCTTGTATCGTCGTATTATAATAGTAACAACTATAGTTATGATGGTGGCGAGCAAAATTATGAGATAGAGCTGTTTGAATACATACCTTATGCAAATTGCGCTTAGTAGCCATATAGCAATGGTGAGTAGCATTTCATCAATAATGATGGCAAATTTAGTTTTTTCCATACGATAATTATAGCCACGTAGACTCAATATAAACATATGAATACACAAATTTTGCAATTTAATACGAAAAATATTCGGTTGTGCGCTGCTGAAATCAGTTGCGGCGGTGTTGTTGCTTTTCCGACTGAAACGGTGTATGGCTTGGGAGCTGATGCGCTTAATCCGCTTGCCGTAAAGAAAATTTACGAAGCAAAGGGCAGACCAAGCGACAATCCGCTTATTTGCCATATTTCTGACAAGTCACAAATAGAAAAGTTTGCGTATTTAACTCCTGCGGCAGAAAAGATTATTGATACGTTTATGCCTGGCCCTATTACTATTATTTTGAAGAAAAAGGATATAGTACCCGATATAGTCACGGGTGGACTTGATACTGTTGGGATAAGGATGCCAAATCATAAGGGCGCATTGCAATTTATTGATGCGTGCAAAACGCCTATATGCGCGCCTAGCGCAAATACGAGCTCTAAGCCTAGTCCTACGACGGCTCAGCACGTTTATAGCGATCTAAACGGCAAAATAAAGTATATCTTGGATGGTGGAAGCTGTCAAGTTGGGTTAGAATCAACGATAGTTGATTGTATTAACCTTACCTTGTTACGTCAGGGCGGATTGCCAAAAGAGCAGTTAGAGGCACTTGTTGGCGCATTAAAGACTAATGTAGTAAGTGACGTGCCGCTCTGTCCAGGTATGAAATATAAGCATTACAGTCCAAATGCGAGCGTTTACGTTGCTTTGTGTGGCGAAAATATGACTAAGCGAATAATTGCTGAGTACGATAAAAGCGACGTCAAAACGATTATTTTGACTCTTGGTGGCAATTATCAAGGAAGAAACACGTTGAACGTAGGTGCTACTGTTAGTCAGTATGCGCATAATTTGTTTGCATATTTCCGTATGCTTGATGAGCAGGGCTACGAGCGCATAATTTGCGAAGGCGTGACTGACGACGGCGTAGGTGCTGCGCTTATGAATAGGATGCTTAAAGCGAGCGGTGGTAAAATTATTTAGGAGAAACAAATGGCTGAACGCAAGAACACTACAAAAAGAAAAATAATGTTCGTTTGCACGGGTAACACGTGTAGATCTCCTATGGCGCAATTTTTGATGATAGATAGACTCAGGAAAAAGCGTAAGCTATCAAAGTACGAAATTTCGTCGGCGGGACTAGATGTTTATGAGTTTGACATGATGCCCGAAACTAAAAAAATTCTTACTGAGCTTGACGTAAAGGTGACTCCCTTTAAGCCGACTCAGCTAACTGATATCTTAGTGGATAGGGCTGACCTTATCGTTTGTATGTCAGATAAGCACAGAAAGGCGATAGTAAGCATTATGGAGCATACGGCTGACAAGGTTTTTTCTTCGATGCAGCTTATAGGCGAAGAAATAATGGATCCGTTTGGTATGGGTATGATGGCATATGAGGACACTGCTTCACAAATAAACAGACTGCTTGACGCGATTTTTGAAAAAGAATTTGGAGCAAAAAACAGTTGATTATTTTGTTAAATAATAGTATAATAAAAACACAAAAAGGATGGAGGTATTTATGATAGCAATTGGTTGTGATCACGCAGCGTTAAAGCTGAAAAACACCATAAAGGAGCACCTTGCTTCGCGTGGATTCGAGGTAGAGGATTTCGGCTGTTTTACCGAACAATCGGTAGATTATCCTGAGTATGCGCTCAAAGTAGCTGAGTCAGTTGCGAGTAAAAAATGCGACAAGGGAATTTTGATTTGCGGTACGGGAATAGGTATGTCTATGGCTGCTAATAAAGTTAAGGGCGTGCGTTGCGCTCATTGCTCTGATACCTTTAGCGCAAAGGCTACCCGTCAACATAACGATGCTAACGTGCTTGCGCTTGGCGAAAGAGTAGTGGGAGTAGGTCTTGCGCTCGAAATTGTAGATTGCTTTGTGGATACTCCGTTTTCTAATGACGCTAGACACATCAGAAGAATAGACAAGATAACCCAAATAGAGGACAAATATTTTAAGTAATTAAGTCTAAACACGCTATAAAGAAAAAAGCCGTAGGAATTTAATTTTCTACGGCTTTTTGTATAATCAGATTAGATTTTGTATAAAAAATCGCAAACGTTTCGGTCTGCGATTTTTATAAATTTTGGTTTTATCTTAATACATTCCGTCCATACCGCCCATGCCAGCGCCTGCTGCGGGTGCGGGATTCTTTTCGGGAATATCAGCAACTACGCTTTCGGTGGTAAGGAAGATAGACGCAACGCTTGCTGCATTTTGGAGCGCGGAGCGAGTAACCTTAGCCGGATCGATAATACCCTTTTCAACGATATCGCAATATACGTTGTTAAGAGCGTCATAACCGTAGTTGGGCTTATTCTTGCCTTTGTTAAGAACGGTGTTGATAACTACGCTTCCGTCTACGCCGGCATTGTGAGCGATTTGCTTAATGGGCTCTTGGAGAGCTTTAAGAATAATTTCAGCTCCGGTCTTAGCATCGCCACTAAGCGACTTAATTGCCTTGGAAACAGCAGGAATTGCGCTAATAAGAGCAACGCCACCGCCAGGAACCATACCTTCTTCGACAGCTGCTCTAGTAGCAGCAAGAGCGTCTTCGATACGGAGCTTCTTTTCCTTCATTTCGATTTCGGTAGCTGCGCCAACGTTGATAACTGCTACGCCACCTGCAAGCTTAGCAAGACGCTCAGCGAACTTCTCTTTGTCGTAGTCCGAGGTCGAAACTTGCATTTGAGCGCGGATAGAGGAGATACGATCCTTGATTTGTTCGGGATTGCCGGCTCCCTCTACGATAATGGTGTTTTCTTTGTCAATCTTAACCTGCTTAGCTCTACCAAGCATATCGAAGGTAGCATCCTTAAAGGTAAGTCCCATTTCTTCGCTGATAACTCTACCGCCGGTAAGAACTGCGATATCTTGGAGCATTTCCTTACGTCTGTCACCAAATCCCGGAGCTTTAACTGCAACGCAGTTGAAGGTTCCGCGAATTTTGTTAACTACGAGGGTAGCAAGAGCTTCGCTTTCGAAGTCGTCTGCGATAATAAGAAGCTTGCTGCCGCTATTAACAACCTGTTCAAGAACGGGAAGAATTTCTTGTATAGAAGAAATCTTTTTGTCGGTGATAAGGATAACGGGATTATCAAGGATAGCTTCCATCTTTTCGGGGTTGGTTACCATATAAGCAGATGCATATCCGCGGTCAAACTGCATACCTTCTACGATAGAAAGGTTAGTTTCCATAGTTTTGCTTTCTTCTACGGTAATAACGCCGTCTTTGCCAACCTTTTCCATAGCGTCAGCAATAAGCTCGCCAACCTTATCGTCAGCAGCCGAAATGCTTGCTACTTGCATAATTGCGGTCTTAGAATCAACAACCTTGCTAATGCTCTTAATGTGCTTAACTGCAGCCTCGGTAGCAACAGCGATACCTTTCTTTACGATCATCGGATTTGCGCCGGCAGCAATGTTTTTGAGTCCTTCGTGAATAATTGCTTGAGCAAGAACGCAAGCGGTAGTAGTACCGTCGCCTGCGATATCGTTGGTCTTAGTCGAAACCTCTCTAACGAGTTGAGCGCCCATATTCTCGAACGGATCTTCGAGCTCGATTTCTTTAGCGATGGTAACGCCGTCGTTAGTGATAAGGGGAGCGCCGTATTTCTTTTCGAGAACTACGTTGCGGCCTTTGGGTCCAAGTGTGATTTTTACGGTATCAGCAAGGGTATTAACGCCGTTTTCGAGCAATCTTCTTGCTTCTTCGCCGTACTTAATTTGTTTAGCCATTTAATTTAATCTCCTTTTTAGTCGATAATTGCAAGAACGTCATTTTGACGAATGATAGTAACTTCTTTGCCATCAATTTTGAATTCGCTACCAGCGTACTTAGAATACAAAATTTTGTCACCAACCTTAAGCTGCATAACAACTTCGTTTCCGTCGATTAAGCCGCCGGGGCCTACAGCAATTACGCGAGCCACTTGGGGCTTTTCTTGATCTTTGGCAAGAAGAACAATTCCGCTTTTTGTGGTTTCTTCGGAATTGACAGCTTCTACAACCACTCTGTCAAACAAGGGTTTAATTTCCATATTTATTAATTCCTCCTGAATTTTTTACGTATTTAAGAAAATACAAAAGTTTACACTTTTTCCATTATTTTCATACTCCACGCATTATTTTACTGCAAAGATATATATATGTCAAG
>JAFVXL010000029.1 GCA_017501145.1 Clostridia bacterium
AGACGGGTAGGGGAGAGGAGTGCATCGCTCTCCGTGTTGCCGACCTCACGCAAGCGGAGGCACCGGCCGAACTGCTGCGCTGGACAACCGAGATGAGATCGGAAGAGCCTCGACTACTTCGCTCTTTAGCTTATAGCTTTTTACTAGCTTGTCTATACGCATAATACCTACCTCCAATATAATTGTACTAAAAAAAGCGAATTTTGTCAATAGCCATCTTGCCAAAAACGCAAATTGCCAACTTTAGTTGACAAATTGCAAACCAAAGTTGGTAGAAATTCGCAAAATTTAGTGTTATAATGCACACATAAATCATCGATGATATAAACACAGCTGTGCCATTAAATATCCTTAGTGACATAGCGCAAAAAAACAAAAGGAGTAATTATTATGAAACAACTTAAAAAAATTTCAAGCTATGTAATGGTACTTTGCCTGCTTGCAATAGGCGGTAGCTCCATGGCAACAGTAGCGCTTGCCGAAAGCATTGATTCGCAACCAAGCAATACTATTACTGAACTAGCAGATGCGGACTTGTCGCGTTCGACAAACTATAATCCTATTTGTACCATATACACGTCAACAGAAATAGACGATAAAACAACTTTGTTAAGCCCTAACAACGTCACTTATAATAACGTTTCTGTTTATAACACGGCGGTGGTTTATCACTGGGATACAAACGGCTATGGCACAGAATTAGCTTTATCTAATTCAAACTCAGTTTATTATTTGATGGGAACAACTACATATAAAGATATAGTATTCCCTTCTTTTGTTAATAGCACCGAATGCGTTCCTAATTTCAAATATGCAAAAAGCTACAGCAGTACGTCCAATAACTACTCAGACTATACTACCATTGCTTGGGAATATTTGGAAAATAATGGCGAATATATAAGTGTAAACTATTATCACGACTGCGAGCTTAAAGTAAAGGGAAGATTTGACGCAATACATTTTGTTGGCTCAACTGTGCCCACCGAATATGACCAAAGCAGTTTTGTTTGGGAACACGGATTAGCTTGGAATAAATGGATTTACGGCACCGTTACCTATAACGGTGAAGTAAGTGACATTGAAGTTAAAGTACCTTTAGTTGGGTATAAAACAACCACTGTTACTGTAGGAGGTGTTTCCTTCTCGCTTCGTACAGGTCCCAACAAGGTTTCCATTAAGGCGAACTCTACTGCTAATATAAATACATTTAATTTTGCCTTTGGCGTGTAATTCTAAGATAAAGCCACCGACACCGTCGGTGGCTTTATTAATAATTGTCTTTACTCATTTATTATTGTTCCGTCAACATCTATTAGCCAAACATTACTTAACTTTTCTGTCCAGTCTTTGTTGTCGACTTTATAATATATTCTAGCTTGCCAATAGCGCTTAACTCCATTTATTGCAGCGCTTGCGCTTATCGACTCACCCATATCTAAATCATCAATATAATTGCCGCTCTCTAAAGACATGTTTATGTACGAATCTTGATTAGTTGTAGAAGAATAAAGATATACGTACACTCTTACAGTAGAAGTAAAAAGCGTAAAATCATTTTTTGCAGTTGCAGTCACTTGCCCATCATTAACGTTCATTGATAACGATATTATCGAAAACAATCCCCTTGTACCCACATTTTCACTAAGCTCTAGCTCAACAGCTTGTTCCTGAGGGTATGAGTAAGCAAACGCTTTTTGCCTATCTTTAGGCAAAAACAAGATTGTTGTTAGTGCAACCAATAATGCAACCGATGCGGAAATAATCTTTTTAGTTTTCATGATATATCTCCTTATTCTTTGATATATACATTGTAAACTATAATTTTTCGCTCATTTTGCATCAAGCTTAATTATTTTGTCTTCTTTTGGGAGTTTCTAACTTTCACCTTTTCCTAATAAGCGTAAATATCTTAATTCCTATCAATGCAACAACAATCACGCCTATTGCAAAAATCAAGTATTTTACGTCATCACCCCAAGAAAACGCATAAACTGTTTCTATATTGCCTTGATTAGACGAAAAAACCACAAACCCAATAACAACAGTAATAAACACAGCTAACGCACCCAAACAGCTAAACAGTATAATCTTAATTATACGTTCTAACCTTTTCTTCTTATCGTCTCCAACTACAGGCGAAGTTGTGGCGACCACTTCGTCATTATTCTTTTCTATTTGATGCAAGTTTTCTTCAGCTCCAAGCAAGTAGTCCGCGCTAATCGAAAATAGCTTACAAAGCTCAATTATGTTATCGGCATTTGGGGATGCGGTATCAAGCTCCCATTTGGAAATAGACTGACGTGAAACGCCAATCAAATTACCCAGCGTTTCTTGTGAATAGCCGTGCTGCGTGCGTAAATCATAAATCTTTTGGCCAAGTGAATTTTGTTGCATTTTATTATATTCCTTTTGATGCAAGACTTTGTTTGGTATGTAAGTTGTTTATAAGCTAACTGTATTATACCATAATTATTGTGTTTTTTCAAGCTCAATGTGTTTTTTTAGTGTTTGCAAGGCTTGCTTTAGTGTGATAATTTGATAAAATGCGAATTTAGTTTTTTATGAAAAAACTTATATTTTTAAGAAAATAAGCCGTAGCAAATATGCTACGGCTTATGCTTGCTTTTGTATTTTTTACAAGAGCTTTTTTTGTTATTCTGTTTTTTCGTCCGTTTCTTGCTGATTTTCGCCCGTTTCTTGCTGATTTTCAATATTTTCCGGTGATGAATCGCCACTAAGCAAGCCTACAAATACACATATTGCGCAAACTGCATTGACTACTTCGTTTACATACGGAGCGTCTATCTTTACGCCCAAAAGCTGAAGTAGCATAATTATCATACCGGCAAGCGATATCCAAAATGTTTTTGTCTTAAACTTATTGCCCATACCGTTACCTTACCTATACTTGTAGTAAAGCGTGTAATAATAATAGTCGCTTAGACTGTTACGGAAAATGGGTTCATTAAGAAACAGCTCACGCGCCTCATCAAACGGCATAGAATCAAGAATTTCTACTACTTTTTCATAAACGTTCTTTTCTATTTGCGATTTTTCCTCGCTAGAAAGCGCTCCTTTAAGCTCGTTTTCTTTTTGAGTCTGCGATAAAGCATCCGAATAAAGATCGCTTTCTGTTTTAGCCTTGTCAACGCCTTGCTCGTACTCGGTCTTAAGTAGCGAATTATTATATTCTATCGCCTTTTGGATGTTTTCTTCTCGCTCCGACTTAAGCTCGTTAATTCGCTCGGTAAGCTTTGCCGCCGACGAAATATTAAAGGCATTAAGCGCGGACGCTAGCTTGCCATCTAGGCTGTTAAGCTCCTTGTCTATTTCGTCTATTTTTGCATTATACTGACTGAGCAAATTATCAATACCCTGCGTGTAAGCCTTGTTTGCAGCCGCTTGATTGTTAAGTGCAATACTCGAACGAGCTAGTCCACGCTTAAGCGAATCGTTACTAAGCGTTTCTGCCGCTTCGTCATACGCTTGCTTTAGCTTTTGGGTGCTGTCTTCGTATAGCTGCTTGCGCGACTCTTTGTTTGCATTAAGCTCCTTTGCCTTGTTGTCGTATTCCGAAACGATTGCCGCCTTATTTTGGTCAACGTACGGCGAAAACTCATCCTTTGCACGCTGAGTTATTTCTTCGTCAGTTGGCGGCGTGTACTCGTATCTTTCGTAAGTAGGCACTTCGGTCTCTAAGGTGGTTTTGCCCGGCAAAACCGTGTCGTACTGACTCGATACGTAGTCTTGCAGTTCCTTAAGCTTGTCCATAGTTGAGCTTACACCAGAGTCTACGTTGTTCTTGTTAGAGCTGTTAGAGCCGTTAAGCAAGTTTTTTAGATACGTTAAAATGTTCATTTTTTACTCCCTTTTGATTTTTGTATTTTTGCGCCCGTTTGCTTTTTTGCACGACAAGACGCGCCTCGTTAATTTTGAATTTCATATATAACCTCCGAATCTTTTGTCAGTCTGCCAAACGGAAATAGGTAACAGTCCCTTGCGTAACTGACAATTCCGTCGTCTATAATTTGTCGGTTTTCTTTAAGCCGCTTCTTTCGTAATGCACCGCTTGTCCGTAATATTATTACGCTTTCGTCGCCTATAACGCATGCGCCAGACAGTCTACCCTTACCTAAGCTAAGAATTCCACCCGTCATAATAGCTCCTTCTTAAGACGGAGCTTAAGGGTGTGTTCCTTGATAAGCTCGGTGTCTTTTTTTATAGTTCTTGTAATATCTATTCCGCGGCGAGTTTCTTCCTTTAGCTCCTGACAAATCTCTAGCGACTGGGTAAGCGCCGAAATTTGGTTGCTTAGCGACGTTATGGTTGACGTATACTTCTTTTCGCGATTGCGAGAATCCTTTAGCATATAAAAAAACAAAAAGCAAAATAACGCCGCCCACAAACCGTTTTCGAGCGCAAAAGTCATTATCTCGTCCATCTTTTTCCTCCTTAATCGTTTATAGTTAGCGTTATTGTTCCGCCTTGATCGTTCCACGTCTTACCACTAATCTCGCATCGTTCCTCTATGTGCGCGCTTATTACCGTTCCGCCTACTGCTATGCGATAAAAGCTCAACTCTCCGCCATACAAAAAGATAGCCACACTCCCGGCTATTGCCGCGCTATCAAACTGAAAATCTTCTTTTAGCTTTACCGCGCCGCCGTCGCTTACGTAATACAGCTCGTCGTTAACCACAAAAAACCTGTTGCAAAAATAGTTCGCCTCGTACTCTTGTCCGCTAACAAGAGAGCACACGTAGCCGTGCGTATACGTGCATCCGTCCAATACAAGCTCGGAAGTTGCTCGCTCTTTCCAAGCAAATTCACATTCGCTAAGTCCGTCTGCCGTAAAAATATCTATTCCAAAACGCCCCTTGACGATAACCGAATAATCGTTGAGTCTAAACATTTCGCCTTCGCCATACGTATCTAGATCGTAAGTATGAACCATTTCGCCTTCGTATCTGTATATATGCAAAATCCAATCGCCCTTGACAAATATATCGTATCCACCGTCACGGTACAATGCCACGACGTTTCCGCTCGCTACTCTGAGCTTTTTGCCACTTCTTAAAAGCTGCAAATTGCCAAGCTTGTCATAGCTTACTATCTCACCGTCAGAACAAACGCATAGGTAATAATCACACTTTCCGCCGTATCTTACAGTAAGAGCGTCGCTATCCACCACGTAATATTCTTTGTTATTATGTAGCGCGGCGTGCTTAAAAAGAGGATCACAGATAAGCTCGTAGTCCTCAAAGCCACTCATGACCGGCGCGCCCGACTCGTACAATGCCGACACCGTATTATAAGTACTAAACGGAACATTGTTAGGCGTAACGCTCGTTACATCTATATCTTCCACAAAGCAGCTACCGCTAACGTCCATGTGCCGTTCTACCTGTGTTGCATTGAAATACGCTAAATTAAATCTTGCACAAGGCTTTGTGTCGCAAAACACCAAAAAGTCCGTATAACCGCTTGAAGAAAAGCTTATGCTTAAGCCGTTATATTCTATATACTCAAAAGGCACGTCACTATATAAGCTTTGGTCAACGCGCAAAGGCCAAGGCGGCAAATGCGCGCTAGCTCCCTTAACGGTCATTTCGCCTAACGGACAAATGCCAAGCAACGACTTAACAAGCGGATTTTCAGCAGGATAAAAGGTAAACTCTTGATTAGACGGCTCTAAATATACCGTTCCGTACACTTCAAACTGCGCCGCTGTTATGGACGTGGTGCACACGTTAGAAAATGCCGATTGAGCACTTGGCGCAAAGCCTATTCGCTTTATAACTCCGCTAAATTCTCCTCGTAAAACCTCTACTCGATAAGTCGCATATAGCTCTCCCTTAGAAACGTCGTCGTTATACGATACCAGCTCAGTCTGTTTATACACTCTGTTGCCCGTGCTATCCTCTATCGCCATATACGACGCGTACGCCATCCCCATAAGCCAAAAGTTAAAAGCCTGCCTAATCGTATTAAAAGCCTTATATTCTTTGCCGTTTGCCTTAATTAAAAATTCGTTTCTCATACTACCTCCGCTAGCAAATAGACATACAGCTTGTCCTTAATACCGTCCTTTATATCCAGCTCTTTTGCATAGCACTTTCCTCCCGACGAAAAAAGCAATTTCGTGCTTTTGCGCACAAATCTCAAATCGTCGATATAGCCGCTGTAACTTATACGTCTTTCGAGTGGCAAAAGGCTATCAAAGTCTTCTAACTCCATATAATACAAGCCACCGTTTTTTAGGTAAGCAATTCGTATCGCAAAATCGTCCGCTTGAATCGCAACCTTGCTTGCGTCCAAGTAATAGGCGTGAGTCAGCCCGCTAGTAGTAAACATTTTTACCATGCCGCCGCTATCTACTACACAAATCAAAAATCCGTTTTTGTATGCGCAAACGTCGCCGTGTATGTAATTGCCTTCAAAAATTAAAGTGGGGCTAAACAGTCCTACATTAGTTGTAAACACGCTTACTGTGCCACCTTCGGCTACAAGATAACAAAGCGTATCTCCGTTGTAATCGGCGTATACCGAGCCTGCTACTTCAGAAGAATTGACGTTTCCTATCGCCATAAACCTTAGCTCCGAAATTGCTTGATTGCAACTAACGGTTATTTCGCCACCGTCCACTATCTTAAAAAAGACGTTGCTGCCACTACAAACCTTAATTCCGTCCACAAAGAAATCCGCGCTAACCGAGCTTATGGCGTACGCCGCTATTTCGCCCTTGCCCAAAATTGTACAAACCGAGTTAATTCCGCTTCTTAAATTTTTAAGCTCAGTTGTTACCACTCCAAAGCTACTTGCAGAGTTATTACTAAGTATATCCTCCAAATCAACCGCCTTTAAGTAAGCAAGCTTTCCGTAATCCATACTCCCTCCTCTATGCGTCCACGTAACTAAACGTCAATTGCGGTCTTGATATCACCGCGCCGGGCGCAGAGCAGTCTATTGTGAACCCAAATTTCCGTCCGCACATATTTATATTTACGCGGCTAGTCGTGTTTTTTCCTTGAACAAAAATTTCCTTTTCTTGTCCGTCAACTACCACCTTGAGCGTTAAATCTACGTTGGTGTCTATATACAACACCTTAATTCTCTTTTTTCTACCGCTACCAAGGTCGGTAGCAGGAACAACCCATCTTTTACCAAGCTGACAATCGCCACCTTTTTTGTGTAGCCTGCCGTCAATAATTGCATACAGCTCGTCGCCACTCGAATAAAAATCACTTATATCGTACCCGCGCATTAGCGTATAACCGTTGTCACCGTAAATCAAAATTGCGTTATTGACGTATTCGCCTTGATTTGAATCTTGGTCGAAATTTGACTTAAGTGCAAGATAATATTTGCCTCCGTGATAGACCGCCACCGAATTTTCGTCAGGACAAAGCAATCCGTCCAAATTTGTTAGTATCCTTCTTGTAGACAAGCCGTCAAAGCTGAACAACCCGTCAGACGAAGCGAATATTACCTTGTCACCGCACAGCGCAATAGACGAAGGATATATTTTGCCGCTCGTAACAAATAAATGACTTATAGAAAATTCCGACTGATCGGCGTATGCACTAAGCCTACTGATACCACGCTCGCGAAAAATGTAAACGTAGTTCAAAAAACTCAACACCTTTATTAGCGCTCCTCGCTCGTCAGCAAGCTCGATAAATCCGCCCTCAGTCATGTCGGTATTCCAATTAGACGGGTCTAAGTCATCCGAAAACCAAAGCGTGTTCTTCTCGTTGCTTGTTGTTACGAACATACGCTCGTAGTGCATAGTCATAGACGTAATAAGGGGCGACGCGCTAACGTAATAAGGCGCGTCAATACCGTTCCAAACCACCATATTGTCGAGCGGCGAGCAAATAAGTATAACTTCTTCGCCGTTAAGCCTATACTCTATGGCCTTAGGCGTACCACCAAGCGATATTCCCTCTAGCTTACCCGTTTGACCTAAGCTGCTTTTGTAATAAATTTCGCCGCTGATACACCACATTAGATACTCTCCCGCGTCACTGTGAAACACCCAAACACTATCTGCCTCTACGTCTTGACAAACAAACCCCGCACAATCTTTGAGCGCGCCCGAGGTAAAGTCAAAGTTGTAGCAGTTGGCCGCTACCGCTAGCGAAAGAACACTTTGGTCAAACGCAGAGTTAATACCCGAAGTAAAGTTGGGTACGCTTATTCTTGAGGTTGCTCTTTGCCTCACCTTGAGATAACTCATATTAGCCACCTTCGCCCCTTTAGCCTTTTTTCGCCGTGCCCACTTAGCGCGCGCTTAAGAGCGTCCTTAAAGCGCGTATCGTAAGTAACAGCCTCCTCATAAAAACCCGTTACGAGCAAGTACTCAGCGGCTATCCCGTACGAAATTATACGCGGCGTAAGATGAAGCTCGATCGGAACGTCGTCTTCTAATTGTAGCGTAGGAGCACGCGTGCAGTAAATTACCTTGTAAGCTCCGTCCTTATCCACTTTTATTCTTGACGGCATAAGCGAAAACCTCACCCTTGCGCCGTTAATATCGGTTACGCTAATCACGTCATACACAGTATCCGAAATAAGCGAATACGGTATGGAGCCGTTGCTCGACTGGACTGTCAGCTCGCATTTTAGCGGAATATATTCGGACGTTATCTCGTCCAAACAGTTGTTGGCGCACCTAATTAGTAGCTTTTCCGTATCCGTTAGCTGCTCGTCAAATGCTACATCTAAATTTAGCGCAGACGCCGCAAGCAAAATACATTCTTTTAGTTTCATTACAATCCCCCTTTGGACAGAACTCTCTCCGCCCCAAACTCTATATCCTTTACAGTTTTACTAAGCGACGATTTTAAGTTGCGCTCGTTTTCGAGTTCGGTTTCTTTGAGCAGCTTCTCTAAACGCTCTCGTCTAGTTTGCATTGCGCGAGTCAGCACTCTTTGGTCAAGCTTGCTTGCCGAAAAGCAAAACGTATTGCCCTTATTACCCTTGTTGTGAACCTCGTACCGGTTGTCCCGATACGAGTAAACAACAAAGTAGTCCTTGTCTATCGCCTTAAGTCTACGCGCTATACCAAAAAGGTCGCCTTTAATTGTTTGGTATAAGCCTATCATATTAGATAATGTTAGTTATTCTGCCCTGACCGTTCGGTCTGTCACAAATAAGGTCGCAGTACTTAACCAATGTAGCGGTATATGTAGGCTTACCCTGAGTTTGACGCAAAATCTTACCGTTTTCGGTTTCGAGATATCTCCAATCGCAAAGCTGATGAAGCTTGAACATAGAAGTATCAAGGAAGTACATTTCTCCCTCGGGCACAAATCTGTCGTACACAAGCGGAATTCCGTTGAAAGTAAGCGTCTTGTAACCGCCATTAAGCTCCATAATGTCGATATTGCGCTTAAAGCTTGCCATATAATCTTGATAAGCGTACTTAGCTTTTGCCGAGCAAGCAATATAGTCGATTTTGCTACCGCTAACCATTTCGAGCTTGTCAATAAGCTTTTGCATAACGATTTCGTCCAACGCGTTACTGCTTTGGGTTACAGCGTTCAAGAACGAGTGATCTGCGCGGTTTAGACCATACAAGGTTCCCGAATTAGAAAAGAGCGAGCCAATACCCGTAATTTCCTTGTCCTTGCTTCCCTGAACGTAAAGCGCAAATCCTTCTTCTATATCTTCCGACCAGGTAGAAAGACTGATGACATTGTTAGAATAGTCAACATCAGTTATCTTAACACCACTTGCAAAAAGCTCGTCGTCATCGTCATAAATGTCAACGATAAGACCTACTGCAAGATTTCTAACCGAGTTAACTTTCTTAGCAGAGCTGCTGATGATTTCACAAAGCTTACCACTACCATCACCATAAAGCATTCTACCGAGATTAAATCTCGATGCGGTAAGCAAATCCTCAAGCTCGCTGTTGAGAAGATCGGTAAAAGAGCCTCTACCGTCAGCGCTCGCTCTAATCGCCTTGTCCGAAATCTCAATTTGACCGTAGAGATTTTTAAGCGTTGTTACAAATTGCAAGTAAGCAGTACCGCTCGCAACAGGCAAATTGCCGTCTTCATCGCCTGCTCCGATACCGCCGTTAATGCCGTATTTTGCGGCCTTGCGAATTTCCTTACCCCAAACGTCCGAAGCCGTTTGCTCGATAGACGCAAGCAAGGGATTTACCTTAGTGTTAAGCAACTCGGTTACCGCACCGAGATAAACTGTTTTTAATGCGTTTTCCGCACTGTTTAATGTTACCATTTGATTTTTCTCCTTAATATCTGATAATTTTTTCAGCCAAACGCTTAGCGTCAGCCAAATTTTTAGGTTTGTTTACCGGCGTAAGAGCCGAAAGTCCATTAGAGGCAAGATTAGGACTGTTTCGCGTAGTAAGCTCGTACAAATACTGCGCAATAATTCTGTTTTTTACGTACTCATTTGCCTGCGCAAGCTCAAAAAGCGTTTCGTTGTCGCTCATTTGACTCAATTTTTCTGCAAGCATCTTGCCCTTTTCGCGTTCCTTCTTTAGCTTTAAGTTTAGTGCTGCGTAATTACGTCCGTTAAATTTGTTTTTCACGTTAAGCTTTCCTCCGTTAATTTCATGTACGTTTTGTGCTCTCGAATATGCTCTTGCAAACTCTTGTACAATTCGTCGTTATCCTTAACGCATCTTTCAAATTCGCCGCTAAGCATAAATCTACTGTGCTCGTCAATGTGGATATTATGGTCGTCAAGCTCACTTACAATCGGTTTTTCCTTGCTTAGACGCACGTTTTCCTTTTGAGCGCGGTTAGTATGAAGCTTTTGATTATCATACACCGTTTCCCAACCGCCATATCCCATAACGTCCAAAATCTTATACCTCATACTTGCCGAAAGTTTTCCGTTTTCGTCATAAAGCAACCCTGCTCGCAAAAGCTCAAATATCATATTTTGCTTGCTTGCTAGTGACGAATTAAGTTCGTTCTCGGTATCAAAGGCTATGTCGTCACAGCTAACGTCACTACTGTTCCAGCTTACGATTTCTATCTCACCGTCGCTTCCTACCGCGCGCATAACTCTTGGTTGAGTTGCATACTGCTTGTACAATCTCAAAATATGCTGACCAACCTTTTTGATTGCGCTTCTGATACGCTCAGCCGTTACGCTAAGTCTTGTGTCGTCCTGCTCCAAAAGCAGCTTGAGCGCGCTTCCGCTCGCCACCGAGGAAGGTACGGAGCTACTACGCATAAGCTCGCTTACACCGCTTATCGAAATAAACTCAGAAAGCAGCTTATCTTCTTCATAGTTAAAATCATTAGGCACAGAGCCGGGATTGAGTAGCATTGGCGGTGTTGCGCCCTGTCTATACACAAGTATCTTACCGGGACTGAGTCCTTCGTCTTCCAAATTGGAAATATCCACCGAACCATCTTCTACCGCAAGCACACCCATAGCTATACGGTTCATAAATTCATGCTTGCGGTTCTTTACCGCGTTGTATGCTCTTTGCACAGGTATACAACGCTCCACCATAGAAGTTCCAAAAAAACAGCCGGGGTTTTTTAGACAGTCTTGCTTGACAAACGGAAAATCTCTACTGCCATCCTTACCGTTAACGTACGGCAAATCTCCGTAATAAAGCAGCTGATCGCCAGCAACTATTGCAAGCTCACCTCTTGGCTTGTCCACCGTAGGACGAGTGTATCGCTCAATAACTATTGCGTAATCTTTCATAGTCGCCCTACGAACGGCAGGAATCATACTCGTACAGTTAAGTCCTCCGATAAACCCAGATTCCTCAAATCCTATTACGTCTGTTTCCGTTCCCGCTACTCGCTTACCCCACTTGCGATAAATATCGTCTACGTGCACAGCCTTAGCGTGAATTATACTGCTTAACGCTTCCATTGTTTCGGCGGCGAGCGAAGACGGGAAAATTTCGTACGGTGGACAAACGTCTATACGCACATCGCCCTCAAGCACGTCTTTATTTCCCACGTTGCCGACTACCTTGCCTCCGTTATCGTCCCACGTTACCTTGTAGAAAACACTTCCTGCGATTTCCGACCACATAGTAGCTTGCGTGACTATGTCGCTAATATCTTGCTTTTGCCACGCGCCGTCCAAAATTCTCGTAGCCACTCTCGACGTTCTAATGTCATCTTCATCTCCCGACGCCGGTCTAACGCTCATCTTCGGTCTGACTCTGCCGAGCTTAGCAAGGCGCGTTTCTACAATAGACGCTATATGGTTAAATACTTCTCTCTCTTGCCAAAAATAATCACGCTCTCCGTCTTCAATTTCGCCTAAGGCGTTAATGTACGAAAACTGATTGCCCATAACGAAATTGCTATTAAGCTGCCAAACCGCCTCAATGTTTTTTCGTTCTAATCTACGGTTTTCATAGTCGTTTTTTACCGAAGCTACTATATCTTCGATATAAAGCTGATCCATTATGCCCCCTTCTTCTTGGCGGTTTCAACGCTTTTTGGAATAACAGACTCGCCTATAACCTTATATAGCTCATTAAGACAATCGCTGCAAACATGAATTTGACTGCGTATACCTACCCTATCCATCTTAATCGAATATTCGGCTGTGTTTTTACACACACCCATTTCGCATTTAATTTTGTGTTTTGCTTTTATCAGCTGCATTTTCAGCCTCCTTTAATAAATTCAATAACCGTGTTTTTTCTTCCTTTAGTTCCTCTTCCGTCATTTCCATAAACGAATCGGCGGCAAAGTCGTCCATCAAAAACTTGACGGCAGAAATGTCAGGCGGAACTTCCTTTTGTGTAACTTTTCTTTTTACAACCGTCAATTCGCCGTCCACCATAGCGTATTCTTCCACGTTTTCGGTAGTCAAGTACCCCGTGGCTTTTCTTTTTACGGCGTCAAGCAGCTTTTCGGTCAACTCTTGGTTCACCTTTTCCTCCTTATTTTGCCGATAAGACGTTCTTTGTCTAATGCAATTTCGCTTTTTTTGGTTAGCTCTATCGCGGGCTTTGGCCTTGCCATTACGTAATATCTAAGCTCGTCAAGACAGTGATCATCAATTTTTTTGGGAACGTCGCCACTTCCCCATCTATAAGCCTTGAGCTCACGTATAAGATTGACGCAATTTTTGAATACGTACAGCTTTTTTCCATACGCTCCGCAAAGATATTCCTTAACTCTACTAATCCCACTAAACAAATCCTTGTTTACCTTGGGATTGACGTTTATACCGTGCTCACAGAAGAGTTGAGTCACGCTTTTTAGCGACGCCAAGGTTTTTTGGTTAGCTGCCGAGTCTATAAGCGCCTCTATTCTTCCAAACGAATCGGTATGCCACGAGAGAGTCTTGCTTATTTCTTTAATCCTTTGCGCGTGATATCCCACTTCCTTGCCTGCCTCGTAATGCTCCGCCACCACAAAAATATTTCCATCTCCGTCCACAGCGTACCAGTGACACGATAACGGATTGTTTAGACCGGGGTCAATGCTTAGCTTGTCCTGCCACGAAGGAGGCACGCTAAACGGCTCTATAACGTTGACGTTTTCGTCAAATTCGGGATATACAGGCCCACTCCCCTCTATAAACCTACCGTATCTTCTACTGCTAAGAAGGTCGTCGCTCATAGCTGCGCTAAGCTTACGAACCTCGTCCTTGTCAAGATACGGATTGTCAGCCCACTCCATACCCTCATACCACACCTCGTCGCTGTTGCCGCTATTTAGGTATATTCTATCGTATATAAAGGTAAGTCCCTTTAGCGGAGTCATGGTGCCAAACAATTCGCCCTTTTTGTCAAGCACACGCATAACACACTCGTCATAAATGTCCTCCGGGGGCTCTTCGTCAAACCAAACAAAGTCAAGCGACGTGCCCTGAAACTTCTCTCGCCCCATCTCACAGCTCTTGAAGGTTATCCTACTAAGCCCACCAAAAACATTCTTAATGCTTATGTAATCTATTACTCCGCCCATTGGGTTAGATGACTTACCGCTTACCATAACGACGCTTTCTATCCAGTCGGGATTGAGATATTGCAAAATCTTTCTTTGTGCAACGTCACGCTGAACGTCACGGCTAACACTTACTACCCAACCTTCTACGCCGCTTTTGTTTGTCTTAAACGGATGATTGCCGCGCGCCAACCACACCGCTTCCGCTGCGCCGCACTCAGTTTTTCCGCTTCGGTTGCCACCAAAAACCCAACGGTTACGCTTAGCGCATTTATGGAAAATCATTTGTTTTTCGTGCACTACGTCTTTGTTGTAGTACTGCAATTTATTTTTCTTGCGATAAGAGCTAATCGCCTTATCAAGCCTACGTATTCTTGCTATAATTTCTTTTTCCGTCATACCAAATCAGCCTTATGCATAAAAAAGTCCTTTTTCTTGAATTTGTATCATAATTTTCAAGGGCATCTAAGGCATAATGAAATTATGAAGTTACTACTTATCCTTACCGTTTTTCTTTCTCAAGCAAATACGTTTAGCTACGGATATCTCAGCGCAGACACCGTGATGTATGCTGACGAAAATTGTCTATCAGCAATTACTACTTTGCCAAAAACGTACTTTGCTATCGTACTAAATGAGGGCGATGACAGTTATTACGTTAGCTATAAGGACGTAACGGGATATGTAAAAAATATCGAAATAGTTGATTACGAGCCCGTAACCAAATACGCCGATGCTACCTTCACGGCAAACAACGACGGGTATCCCGTAAAGCTGCGAAAATCTCCTAACGCAAACAGCGAAGTTGTTATAGAAATTCCGCACTCAAAAAGTGGCTACTACTACGGCGACGTTAGCGGTAGCGCGCTTATAGAACAAGTTGGAACTTGCTGGCATTTCGTATGCTACAACGACGGAACAAACTCGTACCATGGTTATGTTTATTCGTCGCAAGTAAGAGTAAGTGAAATAAAAAACAACGTAATAGAAAAAGTCGTATATAATGACAAATCGAACAGCACAGCTTCGATTCAGCAAAATACCGACTTTCTCCTAATAGTTCTTTTGTGTGTACCGTCCGTTCTTATAATGTACATTATATTCTCGGACAAAGAGCGCAAACCGCGCTACAAAGAATAGCTACGACGCATTAGGTAGCTTAGATATCTTCTTGTGCATTCTTTCCACAAGCGCAATATCTTTATAATCGCTTTCAAACCTTTGCTCGTCATAGCCGTAATAAGCAAGCAGCTTACATAAACGCGCCATAATTCGCTGATACCACCTATAGGTACTGCCCTTGCTCATACCTACTATGTCAGCAATTTCAGCAAACGATCCGCCTGATGCGCTACGCATAACTATGTAATATTCCTTCTTAGTAAGCGACTCCTTCATTTTGTCATGCAATACTCTGAGATTGATTATCTTAACCTTCTTGTCGTTAAGCTTGATTATGCTGTCTATTAGCTTCATAGTTGGCACAGTGAGTAACGATGACAAGCTATCGACTTGCTTATCAATAGAATTTGAAAACGCGTCGAATTTGTTATTAAGCGCAAAAATAACTCTAATCCAATTCTTCATAATAACTCTCCTTTACGTTGTTTTACACGCCTAATATATCACAGTTTTGTTGACAGCATTATGTCAAGTATGCGGTTTCGTTCGCTCTATTTATGTCTTTTTTTGTCTATTAAAACATTGCTATCATAAGAATATTTTAAGCCATCCTTTAGCTTCTTTAGCTTTAAGCTGTCGCTTATAAGTCTATCAATAAGCTCAACAAGAGTCACCCCACCGTACCCGAACAAATACTCGCTCAGCGAACCGGGTACGGTATTTATTTCGTTTACGAAAATTTGATCGTTGCTTATCAAGAAATCAACTCTTGCCACTCCGCTACATCCCACCGCCTTAAAGACTTGCATCGCCATATTTCTAATTCGCATCCGTTGCTTATCATCAAGCTCAGCAGGCATTTTGCGAGCTTCGGTTTTTAGCGAGCGACAATATTTGTCGTCAAAGCTAAGGAATTCCTTAAATCCTACCGGCTGCTCAACCTCACTGCTTATTACCTTATCGTCATAGCCAAGCACGGCGCAATTCACCTCCACGAAGTCGGTTAGCGCCCTTTCTACCACAGCGCGTCTATCCCACATAAACGCCCCGTCAAGCAACACGAATAGCTCTTTAAAATCCTTAGCAACGCCTACGCCTATACTACTGCCAAGATTACACGGCTTGACTATCACAGGAAAACCAAGCTCCTTTATTCGCTCAGTAATATCGTAATTTACGTTGCTGTATTCGTATTTGCTTATACCAAAATACGGCAATATCGGCAAATTATAGCTTGCCATTACTTGCTTAAAAAGCAATTTGTCCATACCAACGGCTGAGCTTCGCACGTCGCTACCCACGTATGGAATATCGCATAGCTCCATCAATCCACTTAGTGCACCGTCTTCTCCGCACCTACCGTGACAGGCGTTAAGCACACAGTCAGGCTTAATAAATTTGTTGCCCACCGTCATACCTCCGCTTCCCGGCAAAAAGCTCACCCTTTTGCCCTTTACCTCACCGCAGAAGGTTTTGGTATCGTCAAACCCTTTACCGCTCAACATTTCGCCTTTTCTATTGATATAAACAGGAATTACGTCGTGACGTACAGAGACCGCATTGACAGCCATTACGCCAGTTATTACGCTTATATCATGCTCGGACGATTTTCCACCAAAAATTACGACTATTTTCATAAAAAACTCCTTATTCTTTCTAACGAAGCGCGTCAAGCAAATACTCCGTTATCCAATCGGTCAATGCGTTATCCTCACTTTCTACCATTATTCTTACTTTATCTTCCGTGCCGCTCATCCTTACAACCAGCCTACCTTTGCCACCAAGAATTTCTTCACACTCTCTTTTCGCCTTGACAAACGTATCGCAAGTAAGCAAGTCTTTAGCTCCGTCAATCGAAGTTACCCTTTGCGGCAAAAGCTCCAGCCTCCTAAGCTCAGCGGCCTTAGATAACGCAAGCGCAGTAAGCAACCCATCACCCGTTTTTGACGGAGAAATTATATAATGTCCGCTCTGCTCTCCGCCCAACGCAAATCCGCTCTTGCGCATAAGTGCGCTAATATGCCTATCTCCAACGTCAGTACGCAAAAACGGCAATGACTCACTATTTAGCGCTCGCTCAAGCGCTACGTTGTTCATAACCGTACCTACGACGCCATTAGGACGAATAAGCCTACTTAAGTTATACAAAACCGAATCGCCGTCAATCACGCCTCCATGCACAACCGCAACCCTATCAGCATCACCGTCAAACGCAAATCCCAACCCCTTGGTTAAGCTTTGTATAAACGACGGATATACAGCTCCTACCCCGCAATTAATACGCCGTCCATCAATCGCGTCAGCATAAACATTTACCTTAGCGCCACACCTAACGAAAACCTCCTTCGCTATGCTTGCAGCAGCCCCAAAAGCACAATCCAAAGCTATGCTTTTGCCACCTAAATCTCCACCGTAGCTGACAAGATAATCAACGTACTCCCTTCTTCCTTGCGAATAATCCACCGCCTTTCCGCCACCACAACCCAAACGAGCATCGTCAATGAGGTTTTCTATCCTCGTCTGACAATCGTCGCTTATTTTATAGCCGCTGCTATCAAAAAATTTGAGTCCGTTATAGCAAGGCGGGTTATGCGATGCGCTAATCATTATTCCGCCCATCTTAGCGCGCTGACATAGAAATGACACACAAGGCGTGGGAGCAATTCCAACCTTATACACAACACCACCGCCACGCATAATGCCACTTGTTAGCGCGTCAAAATACGACATACTCGACACTCTCGTATCAGTAGCGACAATCCACTTATCGTATAGCTCCGCAGCCGCAAGCCCTGCCCTAAAACACAGCTCTTCATTTATTCCGTCGCCGCAAATTCCCCTTATTCCATCAGTACCAAAATACTTCATAGTAGCTCCAATATGTAATTTATTCATTTACTAAACATATACTATGTAAAAAGCTTGAGGTATGTGAATGAACGAACTCGTGGACAATGTATTTAATTTCTTATTTTCGTCAGGAATAGACGTAAGGCTTATAATCATAATAATAGCCTTCTTGCCTATTGCCGAAGCGAGAATAGCTATTCCTTTCGCGTTGAAATGTGGCTTAACACCAATTCAAGCGTTTTGTTACGGATTTATAGGCTCTTCGCTTGCTATTCCCATACTTCTACTTACCCTTATTCCGCTAATCAAGCACCTATCGAATTCCAAGCTTTTTGCCTCACTTGGCAAATCTATCCTGCGTCACATTGACGACAAGGCGCAAAGCGTCAACGGCTCTATGCTAAAGCGTATGATAGGAACAGCTGCCTTCGTATCTATACCTCTTCCCTTGACGGGAGTATGGACGGGTAGTGCAATAGCGTCAATTCTAAACATCCCATACCTTAAGTCGCTAATATCAATAACGGTAGGTAACTTAATTGCTTCTATCATAATCGTTATCATATCGTCGCTTTTTGCCGAATATATTAACTTTATAATGGTTGCGTTTGCGCTAATAGGCATAATCGCCGCCATTATAACGCTTGTCAGGACGCTCAAACCAAAAAAGAGCGCAAAGGAGAATTAATATGTGCGGAATAGTCGGTTACGTTGGAAACAAGGATGCCATCCCCTTTCTTATTAGCGGACTTAAACGTTTGGAATACCGCG
The DNA here is from genome assembly GCA_017501145.1 of Clostridia bacterium. Lineage (GTDB taxonomy): Bacteria > Bacillota > Clostridia > Christensenellales > Pumilibacteraceae > CAG-552. The sequence continues at coordinate 18,665 of JAFVXL010000029.1, forward strand.
GATACGACTCGGCTGGGATTGCAACGCTTAACGGCGGCAACATAACCGTAATAAAGGCCGAGGGCAAAATAAACAATCTCGTTCCGCTTACAAAAACCTGCTCAGGCAAAATAGGCATAGGTCATACGCGTTGGGCAACGCACGGCGCGGCAAAACAAAAAAATGCGCACCCACATCTATCCAAAAACGGTACTTTCGCCATAGTACACAATGGAATTATCGAAAATTGCGACAGGCTAAAGGATTTTTTGGTAGAGCGCGGATTTACCTTCAATTCAGACACGGACAGCGAAACGATAGCACACCTATTAGAGTATTATTATGACGGCTCGGTTTTTGACGCTATTACCAAAGCAGCGAGCGTGCTTATAGGCTCGTTTGCCATAGGGGTATTATGCAAGCACGAGCAAAAGCTCTACGCAATAAAAAAAGATAGCCCACTTGTAGTTGGACTAAGCATAGAGAGCAACTATATTTCTTCTGATATGCAAACGCTCCTTAACAACACCCACGACTTCTACATATTAGATAATAACGAAATAGCCGTAATTGACGACAGGGTAACGGTATTCGACCTAAATGGCAAACAAATCAAAAAAAGCGTTTATCACGCAAAGAACGAAGTAAAAACTGCCGAAAAGGACGGCTTTAGCTACTTTATGCTAAAGGAAATTTATGAACAGCCAAGAGCCATCAGCGACACGCTCGCCGAGTTAAAGCGCAAGCCTCTACCCTTCTCGACTGACATCAACGACATACATATCGTAGGGTGCGGCTCAGCATATCACGCTGCGCTTATGGGCAAATACTTTATCGAATCGATTTGCGACTGTAGGGTAACTGCGGATATAGCAAGCGAATTCAGATATCGCAACCCCATTTTACGTCCCAACGACCTACTTCTCGCAATCAGCCAAAGCGGCGAAACAGCGGACACCATAGGCGCGCTCAATCTTGGCGTTGGCAAGTGTAATACCGCGTGCATAGTCAATGTGCCCGAAAGCACCCTTACGCGTGTAGCGACCCCCATATACACCAAGGCAGGCCCAGAAGTTGCTGTAGCCACCACTAAGGGATTTATCACGCAGCTTGTCAACCTGTACGCAATAGCCGCCTTTCTTCTCAAAAGTAAGCACGACGAGCGATTTATTGAGCTAAAGAGCGAAATACAAAATTTGCCCACTTACGTAACTCAAACGCTAAAAGTCGGAGCGCTCACTCAGCGACTTGGACAGATAATCGCTCCCCACGATTATGCGTTTTTTATAGGACGGGGCGCAGACTACGCCGCGGCAAAAGAAAGCGCGCTTAAGCTAAAAGAAATATCGTATATCCACGCTGATTGCTATCCCGCAGGCGAGCTAAAGCACGGTACTATTTCGCTTATAGAAAAAGGCTCTATTGTCGTCGCAATCGCTACCGACGAGGCGTTGCTTGACAAAACAGTTTCTAATATTGTCGAGGTAAAAGCTCGCGGAGCGTTCGTTATAGGCATAAGCTGCTTCGATATTTCTTCTGTGTGCGACGAAGTTGTTCGTATCCCCAAGACAAAATTCGTTTCGCCTTTGCTTGCCACGATAGCCTCCCAACTACTTGCCTTCTATACCGCTCTTTTGCGCGGCTGTGATATTGACAAGCCACGAAATCTCGCAAAATCAGTCACCGTAGAATAAAACAAAAACGCGTATTGCCATGCTAAACAAAGCTATACGCGTTTTTTATTTGTTTATATTACTTGCTTTTTAGCGCTTGTAACGTTTTTCGAACTCGTCTAGTATAGAAGGTCGTCCTTCTACCCAAAAAATATACCGTAAATGCATAGACGTTAGACCGCGCCACTTCTCTATACCTGTAATGCTTGATATCACTTATGCTTATCGCCTTAGTGCTTATAAGCGACTTAACGATAATTCTATCTTCCAATACCACCAGCCTATAACAACGTAACTCCAAATATCTATACACCCATAAGGCTACCCATACACAAATTGCGGCTATAACAAAAGCAAGCTTTACTTCGCTATTGACGCTAAAATCGTAGCTAATTTGCATTAAAAAGACCAAAATTATCGCAAAGATTGTAGAAATTATCGCATTAGCGAGAGCTTTTTGACTTTCTTCAATCATATTATCACAAAAGACGACCTGTATCATCCTCACTCCTATCTTACGCTTTTTTCAAAAAAATTCTATCATCTTTTATGGTAAGATAAAGTGACAATTTAGTCTTTTTTCGTCGAAGTATGTAAATATAAAACGCGGATATCTGCTTGATAACCGCGCCAAAAAATACAAACTGTTATTTGTTATGCTTAAGCTTTTTTGCTGCCTCTTCTCTTTCTCTGCTTATGTCTATCCACCTTGGCATTTTCGCCAATCTTTCGGTAAGATCGCTCATAACAGACGGAATATCTATATTCTGCGGGCAAACCTTTGTGCAAGCCCCACACGACATACAAGCGGACGGACGATTTTGTTCCGGAATAGCCTCTATGCGCATAGATGCGTTAACAGACGGAGAGAACTTAAGCTCGTTATACACCGAAATTGCCATCGGAATATTTATGCTCATCGGACAACCGTCAATACAATACTTGCACGAGGTACACGGAACAGAGCTTTGCATTTTTTGCACCGCCTCGGCAATAATTTGTTTTTCGCTTTGGCTAAGCGGCTTGCGCCCTTCATAAGTCTTCAAGTTGTCCATCGTCTGCTCCATGTTAGACATTCCGCTCAAGGTCGTAGTAACGCCGGGAAGCTCTTGCAGCCACCTAAACGCCCACGAGGCAATACTGTCATTTGGGCGAGCCGCGCGCATTGCTGCTTCACTTTGCTCGTCAAGCTTAGCAAGTCTACCGCCACGAACGGGCTCCATAACAAACACGGGAATCCCCCTACCTTCTAGCAACTCATATTTTGCCTTAGCGTCTTGAAGCGACCAATCCAAATAATTGAGCTGAATTTGACAAAACTCCATATGCTCTCCGCAGTAATCCAAAAACGTCTTAATCGTTTCTAGCCCGCCGTGCGTAGAAAATCCAAGATGCTTGATTTTACCTAATCTCTTTTGCTCAACAAAGTAGTCGAGTATCCCCCATTGTTCGTCCATATAGACTGAAATCGAGTTTTCATAAACGTTGTGGAGAAGATAAAAATCAAAGTATTCAACGCCGCATTTTGCAAGCTGTTCTTCAAAAATCTCCTTAGGATTATAAGAAGAGCTTATTTGATGACCGGGGAATTTTGTTGCAAGATAATAAGTACTTCTGTCATATCTACTAAGCGCTTTACCCATAACAATCTCGGACATGCCTCCGTGATACGGATAAGCAGTATCAAAGTAATTTATACCGCTTTTATATGCAATATCTACCATATCAAACGTGTGCTTTTCATCAATCTTACCATTTTCGTCCACAGGCAATCTCATTGCCCCAAAAGCAAGCGCCGACAAACTTTTATCCTTAAAACTGTTGTAAATCATAAATCAAATCTCCTACGTAAATTAGCTATTTTATTTTTTGTTGTTGTTTTTCCACTCTTTAATCGCTTCAAGTCTTGCCTTAAATTTACCTTCTAGCCCCTCTTCAGTAGGCTGATAATAAGCCTTGCCAACAAGCGAATCAGGTAAGCATTGCATAGCGCTAAGCTTGTCCTTTAGGTCATGAGCATATTCATATCCCTTGCCGTATCCCAAATCCTTCATAAGCGTAGTAGGCGCGTTTCGAATAACGAGGGGCACAGGCTCAGCAAGCATATTTACCGCGTCATCTCTGGCGCTAAAGTAAGCCATTTCCATCGCGTTAGACTTAGGAGCAAGTGACATATAAATTACCGCTTGCGTAAGATGAACGCTGCACTCAGGCATACCAATAAAGTGACATGCTTGGTATGCTGCAACCGCAAGCTCTAATGCTCTCGGATCGGCAAGTCCTACGTCTTCGCTCGCAAATCTTACTACTCTACGCGCTACGTATAGCGGATCTTCTCCCGCTTCAAGCATACGCGCAAGCCAATAAACTGCGGCGTCTGCGTCCGAATTACGCATGGACTTGTGCAAAGCGGAAATTAGGTTATAGTGTTGCTCACCCGACTTATCGTAAAGAAGCGACTTTTTAGACGTGCATTGCTCCACCGTTTCTTTGGTAACCGTCGTTTTCTCTCCGTCAAAATCGCCGTTAAGCACAGCCATTTCGAGCGTAGTGAGCGCATTGCGTGCATCTCCGTTAGAAAAACGCGCAATCATCTCCACTAACTCTCTATCAATATCTATCCTTTGATCGCCAAAGCCTCGCTCATCGCTAATAGCTCTAAGCAGAAGCTCTTCAATTTCTTCGGTCTTAAGCTGATTAAGCACGAACACCTTGCAACGCGACAGCAACGCTCCTACAACCTCGAAGGACGGGTTTTCAGTCGTTGCGCCTATGAGAATAACGCTCCCCTTTTCGACGTACGGCAAAAAAGCGTCTTGCTGCGCCTTGTTAAATCTGTGTATTTCGTCCACAAAAAGTATGGTCTTTTCTCCGTAAATGCGATTGTGATCAGCTTGCGCCATAATTTGCTTGATTTCCTTTATGCCGCTTGTTACTGCCGAATAATTTACGAACTTAGACTTGGTTTGGCGCGCAATAATTTTTGCAAGAGTGGTCTTGCCAACACCGGGCGGCCCCCACAAAATCATAGAACAAACTCTATCACCTTCTATAAGGCGACGCAAAACCTTACCGCGCCCTAACAAATGCTGTTGACCAAAAAACTCGTCTAAGCTTTGCGGTCTTAACCTTTCGGCAAGCGGCAAATCAAAGTCTGTCATAAACATAGATCTTTGTTCCATAAATCTTTAAGTTCCTTATATCCTCTATCCAAAGGACTCGTCCTAAAAAAAATTAGAATCCAAGCTCACTAAGTAAATTCGCCACGAACGGAGCAAGATCAGGCATAGCCGTAAGACTCTTTATTCCTATAGCCAAAGCGCGCGCGTTTTCTATGTCTGTACGCGCCTTATGTGCTATATTGTCACACAAAAATATGTATTCTTCCTTTTGGGATGTGGTTAAATTTCCGCTTTTGTCAATCGCATCAGCTAAATCCATAACGCGTCTTTCTATCCTATCGAAATTCACGCTTACGTCATCCATTTGCGCGTTTTGCATAATCGCGCTCACTACAAAATTCTTGAAAGGCACAAGCATTGACGATACGAAAGAAGCGTATGACGAATTAATATCGCCATCCCAAAAGAATTTGCGCAAAAAGTCACTTAAAAAAATTTTGCGACTATCAATATCAGCAAGCACGCAAAAAACTAACGCCACGTGATTTTTTTCGTTAAGGGGCGGTTTGATTTTGCCTAAGCTAAGATCTCTAGCTGTCCCCTCATAATCAAACCCTTTAAGTGCGGCACTAATGGTGCGTTGTAAAACCGTGCTAATTGCAACCGTTTGCAAAATCTTTATAATTTTACCTTCAGCAAGTATATAACGCGAAGAAATCATCTCGTCACAAAACCCCGCAAATTCGTGTACTTTGCCATAATCGTCTGTCATAAGTTCTTTAATATTCATACTGTACCTCTACCTTTTATTGTACCACAGCCACACGAAAAAGGCAAGCATTTTGCAAGTATTTAACCTTTTATTGTGCCTTGCGACGCTTGTCTGAACAAACGCGCTAATTAAAAATTAAAAAAATTTTGCATAAACCTACTTAGCACTGCATATAATAACTACGCAAGGGAGCTAATTTGTTTTTTATGCAATCACATAGAGCGCATTAAGCAGCTCATCGCGAGCTAAATAATCGAGCCTAAAATCAGCAAAACAGTAGTTTAATCGTACGTTTTCGTTTAGATAGCATCTTAAACAAATCAGTTCGTACCTTGTAGGTCCGTTTTTTATAACGGACCTTATTTTATTATGCTGCATATTTTTACGTTAGATTCGTGCTTTTTTAGCAAATTCTCAAGCTCAGTTTCGGTTATAGTCCCCACCGTTTTAAGCTCATCATCAACTATTATAAAGGTAGTGTAATAATTGCTGTTAAGCATTCTATCAAGTTCAATCAAGGTAGCCGACTCGTGCGCCATGATTTGATTAACCTTAAGCCCCCTTTTTAGCCGTTCGCTAAAATACGCCATACCGTACACTCTCCTATACATACTGTTTTTGTCCGGAAAAATCGTGCTCAAAAAAATAAATACGCTAATTAGTGCAAAGCTGAGGTTTACCGTCTTATTAAAAACAAAAACGAGCACAAACAGTATAGCAAAAATAGGAGCAATTATGTATCCTACTGCTCTAATTCGCTTATACGCCTTTTGTCTTGGCATTTTTATAGACAGCGCCGCTATCGCTATTCGTCCGCCGTCAAGTGGAAACACGGGCAACAAGTTGAACGCCGCAGTAAAGGCGTTTGCCTGCACAAGCCTTAACGTAAATACGTATGAAGACGGAAACATCCACCATACCGCAACGCAAATTATAGCTAAAACGCAATTAAATAACGGCCCTGCCATCGCAATAAGTATTTCATCCCTCGCCCTTGCGCCTTCGAACTTTCCGCTAAGCGACGCGCCAAACGGCATTAGCATAAATCTTTCTAGCGTATATCCTAGTCTTACGGCTATTTCGGCATGGGCAAGCTCGTGAAGCACGATTGTCGTAAAGTAAACCACGCAATCGTAAACGTACCCTAACGCCACCAAAGCAGCGAGCATTATTACCAAAAAGGGCGAAACGTACCATCTAATCTTACGCATACTTATCCACGCGCTTATATCGGCGTACCTTTATGTATTGAAAATATGCTCTATAAATTTTTTCGCAAAGAAGCTCCAAAGACTTAAACACGTAACTATTATATGACGGACTGTTCCTCAAAATTACTCGGTATAATAGCCTATCTTTTTTATATTAGCTCCGTAAATCTTGATTTCCAAGCCCTCATTAACAATTTCTATTTCAATATCGTTAACCTGCATATATTGCTTAAGCATTACAAAAAGCTCGCCTTTTAGCACCTGCTTAAACGCTTTTTCCGCACCGCCACCGTCACAAAGCACGGTTTGCTTAAGTCTGCTTGCAATCTCTCTCATAATCTTCCCTTAAGCCGCCTTTTTAGTCCACCGAAAAAGCCGCGATATTTTTTCGTTACGTCGTACAAATCCTGTAGTCCAAAGCATATATTTCTTGCAAGCAGTCTTATTGCGCTCCGACCGTCTCCGCCTTTTGACGAATTAAATCCACAGCTTAACAAGTTTACGTTGTCGTCTTCAGGAATAACACCTATGATCTTTGCGTTCATAATTCCGTCAATTTCATCTACCGTCAGCGCCTCGCCCCCCAGCAGCATATCTCCCCTAACGCGGTTTAATGCAATCAGCGCGTTAATCCCGTATGACCGTATAAGCTCGACCACCTTAGCAGCGTCCTTTAGCGCTGACAAATGCGCAGTGCTTACCACCACCGCCTCATCAGCAGCAGCAACAGCCCTATGAAATCCAAACTCTATACCCGCAGGACAATCTATAAGCACAAAATCATACGTATTCTTCAAACGATTGACTATCTCCTTTAGGTTTTGTCCACAAATCGTTCCATCTCCGTAAGAATGCGAAGACGGCAAGAGCGACAAATTTTTACAAGACCTATCAGCTATTAGAGCTTGGCTTAGCCTACACCTACCTTGCAAAACGTCCACGATATCATAAATGACGGAATGCTCGACGTTCATAAGCACGTCGAGATTATTTAGTCCTATATCGGTATCCATAAGCGCAACGCTTTTGCCCATTTCAGCAAGCGCTCTCCCTACCGTAAGCGTAAGAGTGGATTTACCCACTCCGCCCTTACCCGAAGTAAAAACAATAGCTCTAGACATAATTCCTCCGTTGTTTTTGTGGTTATTGTACAGCAAAATCCACACATTATTATACAAAACTTTAGAAAAAATTGTCTTTTTTGCACAAAAAAACGGCAACCTATCTATCCTACTACCCTAAGCAATAGAGCGCTCATAGCCTTAAGCTTGCCGATTTTTATTACAAATATTTAGCTTTTAGTTTATTTATACTCCTTCGATCCTTTAACTGTTATTGCCTTTTCACAAGAATAGGACAAGCTCTTTTTTCGCCTTATTTTACCTTAAGCTCCCTTAGGTCTTGTTTTATTGATTGTGAAATCACTCTCGATTCTATCGCCTTTTGAATAGCCTTATTGTGCGTCCATTTAGGTAGCCTTTGCTCCTTTAAGTAAGGCAATGTCGCTTGATATTGCTTACTAAGCGCCGTAGCAAAAAACCAAGCCACCATCATTTTGACGTAGTACTCGTTAGAATTTATGCTTGCCACAAGATCAAGATATTCTTCCTTAAAATCTTTATCCAAAAAGCGGCGCATAAGCATGCCTATCCCAAATCTCACTGTAAACGCGTGCGTAGAAGAAATCCATCTCTTAATATCATCAATAAGCTTTTCTCCGCTTAACGCCTTAGGATTAAGCGCGTCGCACACCGCCCAGTTGTCCACACAAGGCAAAAATGCGTCCAAAACAAGGACGCACTTATCATAGTCTTTAACTTCGTTAATAATATAAGCGTGCAAGATGTTTTCTTCATAAAACTCATGCTCAAGCGCCAAAAATTCTTGCACGTACTCGCTTTTTTCAAGCCATTTAGCGATACCTCTAAGCTTAGGCGCTCTTACTCCTATGATTGTGTTCTCATCAACGGTAGGCAAAAGCGACGCATTAAACTGCTTATATTTTAGGTCACTATGCTCAAAAAGCTTGCTTCGTATAATGTTCATTATACCGAACCGCCGGTAATAAGCTGATTCATAAGCTCATCATTAGTAAGAAGCTTACCCGCGCCAACTATTTGCAAATACTGCGGACGCGTATAGATCTTAACGGGCAAGCCAAGCTGTTCCATAAACAAAACGTCTATCCCGTGTATATTGCTCACTCCACCAGTAATAATAATACCGTTATTCATAATATCATTAGCAACGTTGACAGGACAGCCCTTGATAATAGTCTTAACTAGGTCACATATACGCATAAAGTAAGGCAAAGCCACGTCGCGCACGTCAAGAGCATATATATTGACAGTTTCGGGTACGTTAGACGCAACGTTCATACCACCCACCGTCATACATGCTTTATCATTGTCATAGAGAGAACCGATTTCCTCACGCACCTTTCTAGCTTGGTCAACGCCAATTCTAACGCCGTACTTACCCGTTGTATAGTCAACCAGCGCTTCGTCAAGTATTTGTCCACCTATTCCAACTCCGCAACCGTCTATAATTCCACCGTACGAAAGCAACGCAACCTCCGTTCTTCCACCACCGATATTGACCGAAATCATACCGTTGCCCGTACCTACAGGAAGGTCGGCGCCTATTGCCGAAAGCACTACGGACGGAACTAGCGTAACACTCTTAATGCCCGCATCAAGCATAACGTCCTCGTACATTTCGCGTTCTTCCATCGAAAGACCAAGCGGAATGGCAACAATTGCTTTATATCTTGGTCTAAAAACAGCGTCAATCGGACAAATCTTATCCAAGAAGCACTTGAGCATCATCGCAAAAATTTCAGGCTCAGAAATAACGCCTTCGCTTACGGGCGAAATTACCGTAACGTTAGGCGCTTTGCCACGCATAGCGAGCGCTTCGTGTCCTACCGCCCTAACGTGCTTTCTGTTATTTTCGTCAAACGCCGCAACGGTAGGCTCCTTGAGCACCAAACCGTGCCCCGATACGTATATAGACGTGTACGTCGAGCCGGGCTTAATTGCAATAGTCGTCATCTTTATCTCCTGAATTGCTTTAGTAATTTTTCAATTTTTCCAACAGGCAGTCCTACTATATTGTCTATGTCGCCTTCTATATGAGTAACCATAGCTTGAACCTGCTCGTCCTGAATACCGTATCCGCCCGCCTTGTCAAATGGCGAGCCTGTGCTAACGTACTGCGCCACCTTATCATAATCAAAGTCGGCAAACGTCACAAGCGAAACATCAGCATCCTTTATCGTCAGCTCTTGGCTTATTATACATATACCTGTAATGACAGCGTGCGTCTTGCCACAAAGCAAACGAAACATTTCGAGGGCCTGCTCTGCGTTTTTGGGCTTGCCCAAAATTTTACCCTCCACTGCCACCACCGTGTCAGCGCCAAGCACCACTCCGCCACGCTTATCAAAAACGTCCTTCGCCTTAAGCGCGGCAAGCTCGACTGCGTACTCAACGGGCGAGCTCGCGTCAGCGCGTTCGTCCGCCAAGCTCGGAACTACTTCTACTATTAGGTCGTCAATCTTCTTTATAAGCTCTTTTCTTCTCGGCGACGCCGAAGCAAGAATCAATCTCATAAAATCTCCAAATTCTTTCTATAAGCTCTTGCAAAATCAGGAGCAGCCTTAAGCGCGTTCTTGATTTCGAGCGAGCAATCTCCTTCTACCTCGGTCTTCATAATTACCGAATCACCGAGAACGTCACAGCTAAGTCCCTTGACGTTACACGACATGGAACGGTCGAAGCTTTCGGCGATACGCAAAATAACGCTGAGCTTCATAACCGCAACGAGATCCTCTTCGCGCAAAAGCTCCTTATATTTGTGCCAATCACTCATACTAAAGTCGTCGCTTCTATGTCCTTGCGCGATAAAAGCAGCCAAGATGATATCACGATGACTTACGCCATAAAGATTTGCGTTAAGTATAAAGTAGAACGTATGCTTGTTGCTCTGATAGAATTTAAGTCGAGTACCTGTATCGTGCATAAGCGAGGCAATTCTGAGCGCCTTAACATACTGACGGGGAGGCTTATGTAAAACTCTAAGCTGCTTAAAGAGCTGTATAGACAAATTACATACGTGCTCAGCATGCGGAACGTTGATTTCGCAATAGTTCATCATAGTATAAAGTGAGTGTCCAAGCACGTCCGAAATAGACTTTTCTGCTGTGGTCGGAACAGCGTGCATAAACATTATGCCCTCGCGCTTACCCGAGCCCGAAACAATCATTTCGTTAAGTCCGGTATGGTCTACAAACGCCTTAATTCCTGCAAGCGCCGCCGCAAAGATATCTGCTCTATCGCTGCTTATGCCCTTAATTTTTGCACGCTTATCCGCGTCAAGCACCTTAACCATATCATAAACGTTGTTGAAGTCGTCGCTCGTAATATGATAATTATGAGTCATATCAAAGGGATAACGCTTAACTCTCTTACAAATCTTAGCAAGATTGCGGAACGAGCCGCCTACTCCTACGAATTGATAATCAGGCTCGATTTCCTTAAGCCAGCTAACCTGCGAAAGCTGATCAAGCACATAAAGCTCTATCATCTTATTTTGCTGCTCGGGCGAATAATTTTGTCCTACAAACAAATCGCTAAGCGTAATAGAGCCAAAGGGCAAGCACTCACGGTTAAGAACGTTACGGCGATTGTACTGTATAATTTGCATGCTACCACCGTCAATATCGACGATAACACCCTTAGGAACGTCGAGTGAATTGATAACACCGCAATAAATATCCATCGCTTCCTCTTCTTCCGAAAGCACACGGAACTTAAATCCGCAAACCGAATTTATTTCTTCGATAAAGCTCTTTTGGTTTTTTGCTCTTCTGAACGAACTGGATGCAACAGCGTATACCTTGTCGATATTGTAGCTATCGCAAAGCTTACGGAACATCTTGAGAGTCTTAACAGCCTGAGCAACTCTTGCCGGCTTCAAAAATCCATCACGCTCCATATCCTGACCAAGTCTAACGGTTTCCTTAAGCTCGTCAAACACGACGAAATAACCGCCTGACATAATGTTAGCAAGCACTAATCTAACCGAATTGCTACCTAGATCAATAATTGCAATCTTTTCCATTTATTACCTCGCTTAAAAAATGTAAACTTTGTTTATTTCCAAGTCTCAAAATATTATTATCCTCTCGCTGCAAAAAGGGCGAATTTTGGGCTTGTACACTTTTGACATCTTATTATAGCACAAATTTTTCAACTTGTAAATACGTTTGCGAATTTTTTTCGATATATTTGCTAAAATTTTTTACAAATTTAATCTTATTTATACGTTTTAGGTTTTATACAATTTACTTTTGAACATTTTTTGTGATATACTGTTATTCAAATAATGGGAGTGTAGATATGAAAAAATCCTTTGCTTTAGCTTTAATAGCCCTGTTGGCTTTTAGTGCAACGTTTGCGATCACGTTTGTCACGCAGGCAGAAAACAGCGTCGTTACCGCCAAGGTGCTCAACAACAATCAAATCACCCTTCATCGCGTCTTTAATTCGCCTACCGATATTTTTGCGTACGAGGATACTGTTGTTATCAAAACAGCCGATGGCGCAAACTATTACTCTAACGGCGAAATTACCCTGGATGAGCAATTTGCATCAAGCGATATTGCTTATCTTGACGGCGTAGCTAAGCTTATTGACGGAAATATCGTCTACGGACAAAACACTCTCCTTGGCAGCTATACCGCTATTTCTTCTTATCAAAACATCCTTTTCGCACTCGAAGGCAACGTTATCTACAAGCTTGAGCTTGTGGGCGGCGTGTTTGGCGAAAAGCAGGAATACATATCCGTAGACCGAAAAGTAAGCAATATTGCCGCTACTGACTCAGGAATTGCGTATTCCGTAACCGCTAACGATGGATATACCAACCTTATCTATGTAAATCACAACCTTCTCGCCACAGTGGACGAAGAAATTATCGACTTGGATTTTAACGGTGGTGTCTATGCCTTGACAGCAAGCAAAATTGTTCTATATTCAGACAAGTACACTTATACAACCTTTGACATAATAAGCGCAAAAAAAATAGCAGTCAGCGACAAGGTTTATGTTCTTACGAGAACTAACAGTGTGCATTGCGTATCGCTCGACCTTAGCTCGTCATTTACTCTTATTGCGGCAGGCGGTGAAATAGACTGGTTCTACTCTTGTCCAACAAACGGAACGACAAGACTAAACAAAATTTTCGTAGCCGACAAAACGCTTAATCGCGTTGCGGTAATAGACGGAACACAAATTAGCTACATAACGGGCGTCAACCAACCCGTAGCCGTAGAATGTGACAATAGCGGCAATGTATACGTAGCCCATTACGGCAACCGAATAGCCCGCTTTTGCGATGGCGAATTGATAGACGAGACCACCTTAAGCGAGAACGTTATCGACCTAAAGGTTGACTATGACGGCAACGTGTACGCCTTGACGGCAAATCATAACGTATTCCTTTGTGACGGTGAGCTCGTAAAAGCCGACGTTACGGCATTCGAATTCCAAAACGGACTTCATTATATGAGCCAAGGCTACTTAGACGAAATAGCAGTTAGCGGTACGGATTTTTGCATGGACGCAAAGGGCAGCTACTTCGTCGCTAACGGCAACCAAATTACGTCGATAATAAATGGCGAAAGCAGTACTATAACCGTAGAAAACGTAATCAATATTGACGCTATTGCCATCAGCAAATTACAATCCGACCTTATAGGATACGGTGACCTTTTGCTTTTTGACTCAGCAAGCAAATGCGTATTTGTAGTAGCAGGTAGCGAGGTTGGCAGCGCGGACGTTAGCGCTCTATACCCCATCCCCGACATAGACGACGAAGCTCTTGACTTAAGCGAAGGCGTAGTGGCAACCACCAAAGCGCAGACGTACGTATTTACCCGTCCGCTAGAGGGCGAAGTTTCGTACGTAGCAAGCGCAAATCAACAAGTTTTGGTTTGCTCCGATATTTCTTCGCCCGAGCCGTTCGTATTCTGCCTTATAGAAGACGCGGAGGGCAACTTCTTAGCCAAGGGTTACGTATACTCTCCTTCAATATCGCAACTCTCCTATTCGACTCCCACACACACCGAAGCTAAAATCAACACGGATAACACCCCCATTTATAAATACCCGTCTCTAAAAACCCCCACCGTCTCCGTCAAAGAAAAAGGAAGTATGATAACCATACTACCGTTCGTCACAAACTACACGGACAGCTACGGTGAAGGCTGGTACTGCGATGCTTTTGGCAATAAGTGGTATCGCATTTCTCTTGGCGACAAGGAAGGCTACGTATTAGTGGCTGACACCAACGTCAACTTTTTCTCCAATATCGAGATGCCACAAACAAACGCAACCATTATAGAAAACGCCGTATTGTATAGATATGACGAAGAAACAGATAGTTATGTGCAGTTCGAAGCGGCGGGCTTATATATATCCAAGGACACTCGCGTAATGGTAGAAATTCCGTTTGACACCTCGCGCGAATATACGAAAATCGTGTTTTTCCGAGAAGGATACGGTACGATAGACGCAGGCTGTTACGTAAGAACGGAATACATAAGCTTTGACGGGGTGGATCTAGTTAAGATAATTGCGTTAGTTGCGGTTGCCGTTGCCATCCTCACCTTGGTGTTAGTAATCATTTATAAGCGAAGGACTAACGACAAGCCACTAAGACGTCGCTAAAATATTTTCATAAAGCAAAAAAGGGATAATGCTCAGCTGCACTATCCCTTTTATATTTCAGACTTACAATATCTTATAGCTTTTATTCTTCCACGCCGTTGTCTTCTACGAAAATCTTATTGATAGACAGCTCGTATGCGGTACGCGTTTCCTGCTCTCCGTTATCCAGTCTTTTGACGTAATCACGCGACTGAATTCTTCCGCTAATAGATATCTTTTGACCAACTTGAATTTCGCGCACAAATCTTGCGTTTCTGCCCCACGCTATGCATGGAATATAGTCCGACTTATCGTACGCTCTGTTTACCGCGAGCAAAACGTCGCAAATTTCACGATTAAAGGGCGTCGTTCTATACATAGGTGGCTTGCATACGTATCCTGACAGCTCGGCTACATTAGGATTTTCCATATCTTCATCTGAGCAAAAATCTCTGACAAAAACCGTAAGCATCAATTTGCTCTTGTCGCCGATGAGCTTATTAAAGCTACGAAACTGTCCGTAGAAGGATAGCTTTTCGCCTTTTCGTATGCTTACGTCCCCCATAAGCCTTTCAGACACAGTTATAGGTATATAATCCTTTTGCTCGCTTAGCCGTGGCACCTCCAGAACAAATTCATAAAATCCTTCGCCGTATAACTCATGACTAAACGTTGGCTCCGAATAAACCGCTCCTGACAAAAAAACCTTGTTGTTTGTTCTTACTTCCATGTTCATAAGTATATTAACTCCTTATCTGCGTACCGTCGTGAGAGACGGTAAAATTATCTCTGTATATCATCTCACCTATGGTCTTGAAGGTAAATCCCCTGTTTTTGAGCCCCTCGATAATCAAAGGCAATGCCTCAAGCGTATGTTCACCGTCGTTATGCATCAAAATTATGCTACCGTTATCAGCTTTTTCGAGCACACGCACAGCAATATCGTTCGCGCTAAGCCCCTTCCAGTCAAGGCTGTCCACGTCCCATTGAATAGTGTACAGTCCCAAGCTTTCAGCTTCTATGAGCAACGTGTCGCTATAATCTCCATACGGGGCGCGAAACAGCTCAGGCTTAACTCCCGTAACCTGCTCAATAAGATCGCAGGACGCCTTAAGCTCCAAGCGAATATTATCCTTGCTGAGCTTGGACATATAGGGATGTGTGTTGCTGTGTGTGCCTATTTCCATCCTGCCGCTATCGTGCAAGACCTTTAGAGTATCGCCATGCTTTTCCACCCAAAATCCTACCGCAAAAAAGTTAGCCTTGATATCATAAGACGTCAACACGTCTAAAATACCCAGCGTCTTGTCGGCGCCCCACGCTGCATCAAACGAAAGAGCAACCACCTTTTCTTCTGTTTCTACGCTGTAGATGGGGATTTTGCGTGTAGTCTTGTTTTGCCACACGACCGCGCTACCGCTAAAAAAGCACACAGCTATAACAATCGCAGTCACTAGATTGACCACCAAAAATTTAATCAACGAAGATTTTTGCAAAACAACGAATTTCACTTGATTACTCTCCTATACTAACACGAAAAAATATGATAAATAATGATACTTGTGTCGAAAAAGGTAATATAAACTCGCAACGAAAAGCTCATACCCGTTTTAGAGTATGAGCTTG
>JAFVXL010000030.1 GCA_017501145.1 Clostridia bacterium
ATCCTTCGTTCGTTCAAAATGCACGACTATCCTCTTGCAGACTCGCTTCTTTGCGTAGCAAGAGCTGGCGCAGGCGTTAACAATATTCCGCTTGACAAGTGCGCAGATAAGGGCGTTGTTGTATTCAACACCCCCGGCGCTAACTCCAACGCTGTTAAAGAGCTCGCTCTTTGCATGTTGTTTATGTGCGGTAGAAAAATCGCTCCTGCTATGACTTGGTCCCAAAATCTTAAGGGTACTGCTGACATCGGCAAGCAAGTTGAAGACGGCAAAAAGGCATTTATCGGCGGCGAAATCTTCGGCAAAACCCTTGGTATTGCTGGTCTTGGCGCTATCGGTAGCAAGCTTGCTAAGGCTGCTTTTGCTCTTGGCATGAACGTTATCGGTTACAATCCGCATATGACCCAAGAGCGTATCAACGCTATCAACCCCGCTTTGAGAATGGTTTCTCTTGAAGAACTCTACAAGGAAAGCGATTTCATCTCGCTCCACGTTCCGTTCAACAACGAAACCAAGCATATGATCAATGCTGAAACCATCGCTACGATGAAAGATGGCGTTAACATCATCAACTGCGCTCGTGGCGAGCTTGTTGACAACGCTGCTATCGTAGAAGCTGTTAAGAGTGGTAAGGTTAACCGCTACGTAACTGACTTCCCGTGTGAAGAAGTTCTTGGTGTAGAAGGCATCGTTGCTACCCCGCACCTTGGCGCAAGCACTCCCGAAGCAGAGGATAACTGCGCATATATGGCTGCTAAGCAAATGGTTGACTATATCGACAATGGTAACATTGTTAACTCGGTTAACTACCCCGCCCTCAAGAAGGATCGCACCGCTGCTAGACGTCTTTGCGTGTGCACCAAGGACGTAGAAGACATCAAGGCTCTTCTTGCTAAGGCTGGCGTTTGCGTAGACGATATGGCAGAAGCTCACCGTGGCGCTTACGGCTATGCAGTAGTTGACGTAAATTGCGACTGCACCGCTGACAAGCTCAATGGCGTAGAAGGAATTCTTAAGGCTAGATTTATTGGCTAAGCTACAGTTTAATTTATAAAACAAAAAAACCGTTGGAGTTATTTCAACGGTTTTTTTGTTTACTTTTTGTTATTTACTTTTTATTCTTTTTGACTTTTTGCTTATCTTTCTTTTTATCTAAAGCATTTTGCGCTATTCCACTACTCAAGAACAAAACGCCTCTATGACTTTGTCTGGATATATTTTCAAGAACCCCTATTCCAGCGCAAAATACTATAAGTGACGTTGAGCCTGCGCTTATAAACGGAAGCGGCAATCCTGTAGGAGGAATTGAGCCTGTAACTACTGCAATATTTACAATTACTTGAATAGCTATTATTGCTGCTATGCCGCTAGCAAGATAACATCCAAATCTATCGGGCGCTTTTTGCGCAATAAGTATAGAGCGAAAAATCATAAACATAAAGGCCGCAATTACGAAAAAGCAACCCATAAGACCAAGCTCTTCGCCTATTATACTAAATATAAAGTCGCTTTCGGAAAATGGTAAAAACAAATACTTTTGTCTGGAATTAAATAATCCCAGTCCAAATAGTCCACCGCTACCAAGCGAATAAAACGACTGAATAAGCTGATAGCCTTCGCCAAGCGGTGATTGCCACGGATCTAAAAACGCCATAAGTCTATTAAGTCTATACGGCTCAATCATAATCAAAATTGGCACAAGCAAGGCAAGTGGCACCGCTAATATCAAAAAATGCTTTATTCTTGCTCCACCAACATACAGCATTACGAGCATCAACATAATCATACACAACGTTATTGACATGTTTGGCTCTAGGATAATCAATACACAAATCGTCCCACCAACAAGCAAAACGGGTAAGATTCCCTTGAATTTAACCATCATCTTATTGTTTTTTGCCATATATGACGCTGTAAATACTATAAAGCCAAATTTTGAAATTTCACTTGCTTGCATAGAAAAAAAAGGAAGATTTATCCACCTTTTTGCCCCGTAGCTCTCTATTCCTATGCCGGGAATAAACACAAGCACAAGCAATATTATCGAAATGGCAAGAATAACGTATTTCCATTTTTCAAGAAAATGATAGTCTATTATACTCATTAAGCCTATTGCCGCAAATCCAAGAACAGCTCCAAGCATTTGCTTATACATAAAGTAATATTCACTGCCGTAATTAATTTCTGCGCTATACATGGACGCAGAATACACCATTACTATCCCAAAAAGCACCAAGCAAACGGTTACAATACAAAGCGCCCTATCAAACTTACCTCCCTTTGCTTGTTTATTCACGAATCAACCTCTCAAAATGCTCTCCGCGCTTATCATACCCCTCGTAACAATCAAACTTGCCGCAGCAGGAGAAAGAAGTACGTTTGATACATCAAGCGATTTTGCCAAAAGAACACTTTCTTCTAAATCTACGCAAGGAATAAAGCTCTTATATCCTTGTCTACTTGCTGCATTATATAGCTTTTCCTTTACCTCGCCCATACCTATTACGTACTTTATATTATTAGGCAAATCTATAAAAAGCTCGTCAAACTCGTATCCCTTGTCGCTACCGCCTGCAATTAGTGCAGTTGGGCCGTTCATGCTTTTTGCAGCAGCAAGCGCTGCGCCTATGTTAGTGCCCTTGGAATCGTTATAATAATTTTTATCTCCAAATCTACCGACAAAATTAAGTCTATGTAATGCCGGCTTAAAGCTCAAAAGCGCTTCATAAATGCATTGCACCTCACCGCCCATAAGAATTGATGCGGCACAAGCAAATAATGCGTCAATAATATTATGATCTTCCTTTATAGGCAATTGCTCCAAGCTAATAATCTGCTTACCAAAGGCGCACAAGAATCCATTATCTATTTTTACGTCGCTACCAAGCGTAACGATTTGACTTTTCGTGCCAAATTCTTTTACAAGCCTTCGGACCTCACGTGGCACTATAACGAAATCACTTGACGTTTGGTTAAGACAAACATTTAATTTCGCATTTATGTAATTTTGCATATTTTTATGCCTGTCCAAGTGGTCGGGGGTTATGTTAGTTATAACTGCCACTTTTGGCTTAAATTCGCTGATATTGAGCAGCTGAAAGCTACTTACTTCTATTACGCTGCTTTTGTGTGACTTAAGCGCGTCTTTTGCATAAGATGAGCCTATATTACCGCTAATAATAGGCTCCAGCTTACTTCTTGAGAGCATATCACCTATAAGCATT
The DNA here is from genome assembly GCA_017501145.1 of Clostridia bacterium. GTDB lineage: Bacteria > Bacillota > Clostridia > Christensenellales > Pumilibacteraceae > CAG-552. Next base: position 3,225 of record JAFVXL010000030.1, read on the forward strand.
GTAGTAGTTGTCTTACCGTTAGTTCCCGTAATAGCACAAACAGGCGCGCAATCAAGCGAAAATCCAAGCTCTATTTCGCCAATAATTGGGATACCGTTTTGCTTAGCGTACATAGCAAACTGTTCGTCTATGATACCAGGACTTATAACGATAAGATCAATATTATCCGGATATTTACCGTCAAAAAAATAAATAAGCGCGCCACACTGCTTGAGAGCGTAAGCCGCACCCTTTCCACTTATTCCACTTCCAACAATTAAAATTCTCTTACCTAAATAGTTATCGTTCATACAATAAACTATGCGTCGGCGCTTAGAATTATTACACCATCACAGCAAGTAAAACCGCCGAAACAAAAAAAGTTACTGATCCGTAAATACTAACAATTTTGTTTTCGTGAAGCCCTTTTCTCTCTAAATGGTGATGAAATGGCGCCATAAGAAAAATTCTTTTTTTCGTGCGCTTAAAATGCAACACTTGTATTATTACCGAAAGAGCACTTACTACGAACATTATTCCCGTTAGCGCCGCTACTAAAATTTGCCCACTATACACGGTTATTGCCGCAAACGCTCCACCGAGCGCAAGCGATCCCGTATCCCCCATAAATATCTTGGCTGGATAACAGTTAAAAATCAAGAAAGCAATCATACTCCCTACGATTGCCGCGCAAAATACCGAAAGTGAGGGAGCTTGTCCACCAGTAATAATAGTAGGAAGCCCCAAAATAGCCCCAAAAAACACCATACTAACAAGCATAACGGTAGATGCTAACCCGTCTAAGCCGTCGGTAAGATTAACCGAGTTGGTAAACGCCAAAAATAGAAAAACATTAAGCGGTATAACGAATATTCCTATATCATAGCTAGAAAAAACCAGCGATATTTCGCTCGAATTATAATACGCGCTAATAGCAACTATAACAGCTATTATAAGCTGAAATATTATTTTTTGGTATGGCTTAAGACCTTCGTTGCGTCTAAAATATACCTTTATAAAGTCATCCAAAAAGCCTACTATCCCATATCCGAGCATTACTACTACCGAAATAACGGTTATCTTGTCCACTCTAAATATTAGCGTAGCAACTGCTATACCTATCATAAATCCTATTCCGCCCATGGTAGGCGTACCGCTTTTTGTAAAATGGTTATCCACGTAAGACAAAATCGTTTGACGCAGCTTAAGCTTCTTCGTAAAGTGTATGACAATCGGCATAACGCACAAGGTTATAGAAAAAGCCGTAATAATGCTTAGTAAAATTCGTATCAAATTCTCTCCTCCGCAACAAGCTGCATAACAAAATCTTCGTCACAGTAAGGAATTTTTATTCCATCAATCTCCTGATATTTTTCAGCGCCCTTGCCAGCAATCAATACTATATCGTTCTTTTTTGCTTTTTTTATAGCACACCTAATCGCCTCCCTTCGATCGACTATAAGGGTATGCTCACAGGTAACGCCTTTTTGAATCTCTATCATTATGTCCATAGGGTTTTCGTAACGCGGATTATCTGACGTTATTACGACATAATCGCTAAATTGGCTTGCCGCCTTTCCCATTTTTGACCGTTTAGAGCTGTCGCGGTTTCCGCCACATCCAAACACAGTAATAATTTTGCCCGTAGCAAACTCCTTAATTGCCCTAAGCACGTTGCTTAATCCGTCATCAGTATGCGCAAAATCTATAATTATACTGCAAATTGTCGTGTTGATTATATTAAACCTACCGTCAATCTTTTTTACACGCTTTATTCCTTCTTGTATAATGGAGCTAGGCACTTTGAGCAAATAGCAAATTGCCGCCGCGCACATAGTATTATACATATTGAATCTCCCCGGCAAACTGAACTTTACACGTACTATCTCATCCATAAGATTGAGAATATACGACAATCCATGCTCGCTCATTTTTAAGTTTATTCCAAAAACGTCTGACGGATTATTGTAACCGTAGGTTATTGCTTTTTCGGACTGCTTAATAAGCTTAAGCCCATAGCTATCGTCGGCATTTATAACTATGCTTTTGCCCGTCAAAAGCCAGTCTCTTTTTGCGCTAAAATAGCTCTCCATATCACCAAAAAAGTCAAGATGATCTTGTGTAAGATTAGTAAAAGCCGCTACGTCAAAGGTTATCCCCTTTATCTTACTAAGCGCCGCAGCGTGAGCTGAAACCTCCATTATGACGTACTGTACACCGCTATCAACAATTTGTCTTAAAATCCCAAAAAGCTCTATCGGATCGGGCGTTGTAAGCTGAGAAGAAATATACTTGTCGCTATAAAAAACTCCGTTAGTTCCTATCACAGCAGCCTTTTTGTTGTAACGCTTAAGTATGCTTTGAACAATAAACGACGTCGTCGTTTTGCCGTTTGTTCCTGTTATACCTACCATAATTAGCTCACGCTGTGGATTGCCGTAATAAGCTGCGGCTGCCATTGACATAGCAGCTCTGCTGTCGCTTACGATAATTTGCGGCACAGGCAAATCCAACCTTCTCTCGCATACCAACGCAACTGCTCCGTTATCTACCGCTTGTTTGGCATAATTATGGCCATCCACGTTACCACTAAGACAAAAGTAAAGTCCGTTATTAGTTTTAGCTCTACTGTCTATGCTAAGCTCGTCAATTTCGATTGAGTACTCGCAATTCAATATCTTGTTAAGTTCCATAAGCACCTCTGACTTTCTACGAATTTATTTTATCTTATGTAAACGATATAATCAACATATAGGCTAAAAAAGTCTTTTTTCGACTTAGCGATTTTCGACAAAAACAGTTATCCTAGCCTTAACAATACAACGTCGCCTTCGGGAATCATGCTGCCTGCAACGGGGATTGTGCTTACCACCTTAGTCCCTTCTCCAACAAGCTCATAATATAGTCCAAGCTCGTTAATAATGTTTATCGCATCAGCTAGCGAAACGTCCGTAAGCTCGGGCATTTCTATGGTAGGCGCCAATATTTGAACGCTTACTCCTAAATAATCAGCAATTTTTGCATACACTCTACCTGCATAAGGAGTAGCCGTCATACTTCCGTAATAAACGTATCCACCCGGCTCGTCAACAATCATAAGAACTACGTACTTAGGATCGTCAATGGGCGCCGCTCCTATAAAGGACGAAACGTATTTGCCCTGCGCAACACCAGATGAACCGTATTTTTGTGCTGTTCCAGTCTTGCCACCTACGCTATAACCCTCTACCTGCGCCTTTTTTCCACTTCCTTCGCTTACTACAACACTTAGATAATCTCGCATTTTTTCACTTGTTTGCTCAGAAATAACTTGTCTTACCACCTTCTTTTGATGAGTAAACACGTTTCTTCCGTCATAACTGTCTATACTCTCCACAAAATATGGCTCATACAAAGTTCCGCCATTTACTACTGCCGAAAAGGCTGTAACCATTTGAAGCGGAGTTACTGCTATTGCTTGCCCAAAGCCTATACGAGCAAGGTCAACAGTCTTGACGCTGCTTTCGTTCATAATAATACCCGCGCTTTCGCCATAAAAATCGACTTTTGTCTTTTGCCCAAACCCAAAAGCTTGTAATCCATCATAAAGCCTTTCCGTTCCAAGTGACAATGCTAAATCCATAAACACAACGTTACAGCTATTCTTAAAGCCATCAGTCAGGCTTTGACTGCCATGTCCGATAGTTTTCCAGCATCTAATTCTTTGTCCGTCAACCATATGATAGCCCTTGCAATAATGCATCGCCTTTTCGCTAACGCCGTTTTCAAGCGCTATTGCACCTGTAAAAGTCTTAAAGGTAGAGCCTGGCTCATAAACATCCACTATTAGCGTATTTTTTGTGAGCGCATTTAGCAAATTTATGTCATCACGCGGAATATCGTTTAGATCATAAGAGGGTGTTATTGCCGCAGCAACGATTGCGCCTGACGTACAGTCCATTACTATCATGCTTGCCGATTTAGACTTCCACTCAACCTTTGCATCCATTACAGCAGATTCAGCAAACGACTGAATATTTGCGTCAATAGTTAGAGTAATATTGCATCCAGGAATCCCTGGAACGTATTTTGTGGCGGCACCGTCTATTTCTACACCTTTTATGTCCGTTTCGGTATATGCAAACCCATCAACACCCGTAAGATATTTGTTGTAATATCCCTCCAAACCACTTTGTCCCACACTATCAATATTAGTAAATCCTATTATCTGGCTAAGCAAATTACCTTCGGGATAATTGCGCTTGCTATCAATAGTAAAGTATACACCGTCAAGATTAAGCTTGCGTAGTCTTTCCCCTGTTTCTTTGTCTACCGCCTTTTTTACGGTGATTTCGCTAACTCTTTCCGTAGAAATTCTGTCATAAAGCTTATCAAAGCTAAGTCCTAAATTTTGCGATAATGCAGAGGCTACTTCATATATATCCGTAACTGCATTAGGCCTAACATAAACCGAGTACACATCTTTGTTTTCGGCTAATATTTTTCCATTTGCGTCATATATCACGCCTCGCGCTGCCTTAAGCGGTAGATCTCTATACCATTGCTCAGCGGCTTTAGTAGACAGTGAGCTTCCTTGAATAATTTGCAAATAAAACAATCTTGCAAAAAGAGTGCAAAATAAAAAGGCTATTGATATAACCACAATCAATAACCTCTTTCGTGTCAAAAATAAACTGTTAGTTTTGATATTAGCCTCCCACGACTCCGTTTAGCCAATCGCAAAAGGAGTCAAACCAATTTGTCGTTCCTTCGTACGCTACTACATCTTCTATGGGAAGTAATTCAATAATTTCGCTTTCGTCAATTTGCTGCATGCCGTTACTTACTGCTCTGCCAAAAAGTGCATCTTCGTCGCTAAGTCTGGCAATTTCAGCAATCTGCTCATTAAGCACAACGCTCTTAACGCTCAACTCGCTCTCTAATGCATCTACTCTTGCATTACCCGAAGTGAGATAAATTCCCGTTCCTATTACAAGCGCGGACAAGAGCACGATTACCGAAAGATAAACGCCAAGGAGGAGTTTTGTGCGCTTATCAAGCTTTTGCTTAGCGATAGTAGCATTTTGCGTTTCGCTCTCTTTCGCCTTAGCTGAGCGGATATTGAACATATACTGGCCGCACTCTTGCTTATAGACGTCTTCTTCCTTTTGTGTAGCAGCTGGAGTCGTACGAATAGTCGGCATAGAATATTCTATACTGCTTTCCGCTCTCTTTTGTTCAGATACGCTAAAGGAATCTCCAATTTCTATTTCGGTATCCTGTGGCATAACTTCAATTTCGGCAAAACCGCCATACCTTTGTGTTTCGTTGCTAATTTTTCTCTTAACCGTTACTGCCATTTTATGTCCATCTCCTTATAATTATTACAATTTTTCTATCACTCTCAGCGTTGCGCTTGCCGAACGCGAGTTATTAACAAGTTCTTTTTGCGACGGCTTAACCTTCTTGAACGCCTTGCCCTCCGCCTTATGCCCGCATACGCATACAGGCAAAGATTTGTCGCAAATACAATCGGTAGAAAGTAAATTAAACGCTTGCTTAACAATCCTGTCTTCTAACGAGTGGAACGTAATTACGCAAAGCCTTGCGCCGCTCTTTAGAAACGAAAAAATATCTTTAATAGCCTTATCAAGTCCACGAAGCTCGTTGTTTACTTCTATCCTTATAGCCTGAAAGGTTCGCTTTTGTGGAAGCTTTACAGACGCCGGAACGCTATTTACTACAATATCAGCAAGTTCCTTTGTTGTGCGTATCGGCGATTTTTCTCTTTGTCTAACGATATTTTTGACAATACGCTTTGCAAATTTTTCTTCGCCATACTCATAAAGTATCTTCAAAAGCTCTTCTTCTGTATATTCATTGACTACCATTTCGGCAGTCAAAAGCTGTCTTTGGTCCATTCTCATATCGAGAGGAGCATCGAATCGGTATGACATACCGCGCTCTGCTGTATCGATTTGATGAGAAGATATTCCAAGATCAAGTAATGCTCCGTCAAGCATTACGCCTTCTTGAGATAAAATTTCGGATGCGTTCTTATAGTTAGAGCGAAAAATCTTGATTCTGTCGCCATACACCTTAAGCCTACGGCTACACTCGTTGATTGCGTCCTCGTCTCTATCTACGCCTATTACGTTGCCACCCTTCGACAAAATCGCACTGCTGTGACCACCGCCACCGAGCGTACCGTCGAAATATACGCCGTTTTCCTTAACTTGCAATGCGCTTAGGCACTCATCTAACAAAACCGGCACGTGGTACATTATTCTTGCTCCTCTTTTTCTTCGGCAGCAAGGAACTCTTCCCAAGCTTCCTTAGCCCAAATTTGCACGTGATCATAAGCTCCTACCGAAACGATAGTAGAGCTAACGTCAATCTTTGCGTACTTTAAGAGTGCTTGTGGGATAGTTACTCTACCCTGCTTGTCCTCTTCGCCGTAGCAAGCCTTGCTCATAAGTCTAGCTTTTTGCGCGTTCATTTCCTTATCGTTAAACTTGCCGCCACCAAAAACACTCTCAAGCATTTCGTCCGAGAACTTCTTAGAATAAACGTAAAGGCATTTTTCTTCGCCCTGCATAATAAAAGGAGCTTCTTCGCCGAGCGCGCTTTTGAACTTAGTTGGTATACGAATACGACCTTTGTCATCTACTTGATGTGTAAATTCACCGACAAACATGCCCGACCCTCCTTTTGGTTAGAATTAAGTACGAATATAATAACATACTATTTTATGCTTGTCAACCATTTTTGACCACTTAATAAATTTTTTTAACCTTTTTTTGCCTTTTTTAACCACCTAGCCTCTTTTTGATGACTTTTTGACCACCTAACACGTTTTTATATACTATAAAACAACATCTCTTACTGCACGCAGTTTCTTTATACGTTACACAAACAAAAAAGCCACTTTAACTAAGTGACTTTTTTATAAATATATTAAATTTAGATTGATTTAAGAAAGCTTACAGATACATTACGTACTGCAAATATTCTTCTAGTCCGTTCAATTCTTCTTCGAAATAGCTGTAATAGTCATAATAGCTGTCCTCGTCGAACACCACAAAGCATATTATACCGTTATCCTCAAACGACGTGGGATCTATCTCCGTTATTCCCTGCTCTGCAGTTCTGGCTAATGCTACAAAACAAAGATTATCACAATCAATAAATGCGTGTTGGTCTATATATATTACGCTACTAGGTATTACTATATCCTCTATTCCACTTCCACTAAATGCGTAAGCACAAATTTCGGTTAGCTCATACGGCAGCTCTACGTACGTTAAGCTACTGCAACCAGCAAAGGTGTACGCCATAATAACCGTCACGTTTTGAGACATAACTACGCTCTCTAAGCTACTGCAACCGTAAAACGCTCCTTCCCCTATATACGTTATCATATCTGACATAATTATAGAAGTTATACCCGTACAATCTTCAAACGCTCCGTCAGCTATTGCCGTTACCGCTATTCCGCTATAGTACGCAGGAATTATTATCTCGCCAGTTAACTCCGTTTCTCCTTGGCTAACCACATAAGTACCATCTTCCTGCAAAACAAAACTTAGTCCGTTTGTATCGCAAACAACTTTATCCTTTAAGCTTTGCGAGGTAAACATATCTCTATATGTATTATAAACTTGAGTATCATTAGGTACTATTATTGCCTCTAAGCTGGTACAACCATCAAATACCAAATCATTAAGCTGCACATTGTTCCCTTTCAAGCAAATAACAGTTAAATTGTTGCAATTTGCAAAAGCATTAGCTCCTATGCTAGTAACACCACTAGGAATTGTTATATTTGTTAAACCCGTACATCCGCTAAATGCACTAGCTCCTATGCTAATAACACCACTAGGAATTGTTATACTTGTTATATCCGTACATCCGCTAAATGCCGCTGAGCCAATTGTGGCAATTGTATTAGGCAAAATAACCGTTGTTATTTCTGTACAATTGTCAAAAGCGTTATTATTTATAATTGTAACTGGTTCCCCATTATACGTAGGCGAAATAATTAACTCACCACTTATCTCTGTTTCTCCTTTGCCCACCGCATAAGTTCCATCATTTAATAATGTATAACTCAACCCGATTGTTTCGCCTACAACTAAATTTTGTAAGCCATACGAAATTAGTTGTTGTTTATAATTTTGTACACTTTCCATATCAGGCACTGTTATTTTACTTAATTGTGTCGATCCACCTCTTGAACTTCCCAAACAAGCAGAACCTAATTCAGTTGCACCCATTGAATAAGGTCTTAGTAAATGTACTGTTTCTAAATTTTCACATTCACAAAAGGCTTCACTGCCTATTTCTTCAACTGATTGAGGAATAACTATTTCCACCAAACTGCTACAGTTCAAAAATGCTCCGCCACCTATAGATACAACATTATTCGGCAAAACAAAATTGGTTAATTTGCTACACCCAAAAAACGCTAAGTTTTCTATATTTACAATAGTATCCGGCAAAGTAATTGTTTCTATGTGTTCACAGTTTTCAAAAGCCTTATACGGAACAACCGTACCATTAGTAATATTTACTGTTTTAAGCGACGATGGCGCTATATTATATACGCCTAATCCAAATAAGCTGCTCAATCTGCTCCAAGCGGGATCTCCATCTGTCCCCAATAACGGCAACGACATTTTTGTTAAGCTATCACAATCTTGAAATGCCTCGAATTCGATATGCGTTACACTATTTGGTACTACAATGCTTGTAAAGGACAATCCTGCAAAGGCTTGTGCTTCAATACTTTCTACAGTATTTGGTATAACGCTGTTTTTACTGCCCATTACCAAAGCATTATCGCTTTTTCGTATAATACAATTCCCCTCGCTTTTGTAAGTCGAATTTTCCATTTCGACATTGAGCTGAGTGATATTGTTGCAACCCGCAAAAACACCTACACCTAAGCTATTTACCGTTGCAGGCACTGTTACGCTTTGCAATCCAAGACAGTTCGCAAATGCTCTATCGCCTATCTGCGTTACACCTTCGCCCAATACAATACTTTGCGCCCCACTGCAATTATAAAATGCATAATCGCCTATTGTTGTTACAGCATTGGGAATCGTTAAGGCTTGCAAATCCATACAATTGTAAAATGCATAATCATCTATTGTTGTTAATTGACTTTGTCCAGCAAAATTAATTTGCGTCAGGTTAACACAACTCGCAAAAGTATGCACTCCTATTGTTGTTACACCGCTTGGTATCGTTATGCTTGTTAATGATGAACAGCCTCTAAATGCATAGTTGCCTATACTTGTTACAGATGTAGGCAAAGAAATACCCGTCAAGCTTTCACAATTCATAAAGGCGCCATTGCCAATTTCAGAAACCGTAGCTCCATTAAAATCAATTTCCTCCAAATTCCTCATACCATAAAACGCATAATCTGATATAAACTGAATAGTGGAAGGCAACTCTATTCTATTAATGGAAGGATGGTAAGTATCGTCCCCATCTATAACGATATCTCTGCTCAATTTATCTATACCTATTATGGTAATTCCATCAAATGAGCTCGGAATCGTCAATTCGCCAGCTACACTAGTGTCAAAATTCATGTTTGTTATATAATACCCGTTTGAAGTATAACGATAATCAAAAGGCTGTTCTTCTTGGTCTTCAGCCAATTCGTCAGTAATAGTTTCCGTTATATATTCTACAATATCTTTATCACGAGGTTCGAGACTATGAGCTACCCCGGCAGCACCAGGTACACTTTTTTTATTTCTCCCTTCTATCTGATCATATGTATCCATTAAGCGAACTTTTACTTCTGTTCCATTATACCCATATGCAATTTGAGAATTTAAATCTATAAACAAATCATCAGCTATAACAAAAGTCGGACTATAAGACATGCCTATATGAGAATATGGAACAGGAATAGTTCTGAGATTATCAATAATTTGAAGCCACGCATTTCTAATCTCTATTTCAAAGTTTGCTTTCACTACATCTTCAACGGTATCAATTAAAGCATTAAATTTACCTGTCACATCAGTCACTACACCACCAATAGCTTCCATCCCCTTAGCTACTTCATTCAAAATTGAAATCGTATTGTCATTCAAATCGCAATCACACTCTATATAATCAATGAGTGTTTGCAATAAATAACCAAAAGTAACATATGTACCTACCGGTCTAAAATTTATATGTTCATAATAATCAAAATTATTGTTCCAAAATGACATGTAACTGTTGTATATTTTAGGTTCAATAATATCCACTACTCCCGGGGTATAATTCAACTTAGCCGATTCTCCAAGTTCCTCTACAGTGCTTGATGTATAATCTTTTACATCATATGAATACAAAACATCTTTGTCGCTGTATGTCGCTAAGCTTAAAAAAGGATGATTTTTCCCATTATCCAATGTAGCTGATCCGAAAGCCGAACCTTTGTAAGGAGCGCCAATTGAATAAATCGCAGATACATTATATGGATGTGCTAATGCGTATTGCATATTTGTAATCCCACCACGGCTAAAACCAACCAAATTATAAGTAGGCAAAATGCCAGCCAGAGCAAGATATTGATAGGAAATAACGTCCAATACGTATTCCAATTGCGCATACACATAATCATTAGACTCAGTTGGAGAATCTGCCTCAAAGATTAAAATAATATGTTTTGATGCATCATTTAAGGTTAAATTATCAAAAAAATTGTTTTTCTCTTCGTTCTCCTGTTTATCATTTTCTTCGTCATAATCATAATACGAGTATTTACCTTGCCTCAACAATAAAACTCCATCCATGTTTTCATAAGAAAAATAGTCTTCGTATAATTTTCTTAAGCTATCCGCCCCATCGTCACCATCTCCAGCCTCTTCCGCGGGTACTGCTTGACTACACATCTCATCTAAAGATAGACTTGATACATATTCTTGCTCTGCTCCTTGTATATTTGTCACATCAGTCAAGCGAGTAGTGAATAAATTCATCCCAGCCGACATAACGACTACATCTTTTCCCGCCGCTTCAAGCTTTTCTCTTAATTGCTCTATCATAGAAGCGCTATCATATTCAAACTTTTCCTCAACACCAGCATTTGACCAATGATATGCACCTCCACCTAAACCATGCGTAAACACAGTGATTTGAGCAGGTAAAGCGCTCTCAACTGTACGATAAGTTACATCATCCAATTGAGTAAAGTTAAGCGACTTGTAATTTAGCATGGAGTCTTCTGCTTTTGCTATATAACTATTCCAGCCTGTTTTATGTCCTATTCCAAGCATAAAACTACAGCACATTAATATGGATAATATTACCGTTGTTGTTTTATTAAATTTCTTTCTCATTACCAATTACACGCCCATTTTAATTTTTTATCTTTTGTCCACTTTGCATAGAGTTTAGTTTCTTGATAAAGCTCCTGCCCTTCGTCATTGTACTGCGTTTGCGGCAACGTATCCGTTTCAAAATTCCACGCATTAATACACTCGGGCTCCTTGTACCAACCGCCAAACGTATACCCGTTGCGAATAGGCTCATACGGCGTGTTTTCTATCGTCTCGCCATACTCATAATCATAAACAAAGAAATATCCGTCGTTAGGGCTGTTCTCATAATTGAACATATACGCTGTATTTGCCTTACAAATTTTAAAACGAAAATAATCCTTATTTGACGTATATTCGGCATTGTAATAAAAATGATATTCGCCGTTTGGATACTCTTGTGTTCCTTCACTCCATTGCCAAGAAGGGGAACGTTCAACCCAGCTTTGTGCTCGTGCTTCATAGCTTATAGAGCTACAATATAATTCTCGCATATAGCTCTCATCTTTATAATTTTCTTTATGTAATGTAATAAAACGTTCATCGCTATCAGAATTTCTTACGATTATAATTTTTTGAGGAGCTTCTACAATTGGATAATTTCTAACACCTTCATATCTCTCCATACAATACGGCAAAGATAACTCTTTCACATTCATCAAAGAAGGAGCGTGACTAAAACGTTCCAATGACATCATAGCAGGATCTTCGATTGTGTTTCCGAAATACTTTACTTCATTTCCATTGTAGTATGGATTGATATGCATTATCTCAGAATTATTTTTTCTTTGGTCGCCTGTAAGATGATAGATGTTTGATTTCTTACAATAGGTAAATCCATTATACTCAATATATTTCAACCCCTTATTAGGATCTGGCTTTAATCTACATCCCGCAATGCCAAAAACACAAATGAGCACAAGCCCGATTGCTAATAAACTTTTAATAAATTTCTTCATACGAAATTCTCCTTAATCTTTATTCTTCTATCCACTTTGCGTAGAGATAAATTCCCTCATAAGTGTCATACACTTTATTTTCTTCCATTTTTATTTCTTTACCAGTTATATCTGTTGTAAAGTCCCAAGCATTGATACATTCTTCTTCCTTATACCATCCATCAAAAGAGTATCCCTCTCTTTCAGGCTCAGGGGGAATAAATGTTATTATACTTTCATTATAACTATCCACCCAATAATAACCCTCATTAGGTGCATAATCATAATTATATAAATATGATACATTTGCTATAAATCGAGGCAGATAATCTTTTACCCAATAGTCATTTTCAACATAATTGTAGCCAAAAATCGCGCCCGCATCCAACCCATACACCCTATTAGAAAGCTTATCTTCAGTCAAACTCCAATAAACCACGTAGGCATTTTTAAAAATCACAGTACCATCATCTGGTCCTTTAGGCATATTTGGAAAATAAAATTTTTGCAAATTTTCACTTCTAAAATCCCCCACCTCTTCAGCGCCATAAACATATGGCCTCTCATAGCCTATCCCATAAACA
>JAFVXL010000031.1 GCA_017501145.1 Clostridia bacterium
AATTTCCTCTTGAATTTTTGTAAACGGTATACAAATTAGATCAATAGGCCCCGTATAATCGGTAAGAATTCTCGCTAAATCTATGACTTTTTGCTTAGCCTTTTCGCTTGTGTACGGATAAGAGTGAAAATGTATTGCAGTTAGCCTAAGTCCACGTTTTGCCATCATATAAGCGGCTACGGGACTGTCAAGACCGCCCGACAATAACAACAAGCCTCTGCCTGCGCTACCTACCGGCATACCGCCTGAGCAAAGAATCTTGTCCTTAAAAATATACGCACAGCCGTCTTCTCTAATATCAATATTTATAACCGATTGCGGATTGTGCACATCAACAGTAAGCTTAGGATTAGCAGATAAAACAGCGCCGCCAGCCTTAGCGCTAACCTCAATAGACGTAAGCGGATAATTTTTGTCAGCACGGTTGGTATTTACCTTAAACGTTCCGCTAAGCTTGTATTCCTTAACTACCGAGCATATAGTGTTTATGTCGGCGCTACATTTTTTTGCAATGCTTATAGAGTGAATACCAAAAACTTTTTTGAGTCTTTCTACTATTTCAGCTTGGTCTACGTAATCAAAAACCTCGTATCTACTACGGTTAAACTTAGTTTTGCATTGAAGCCCCTTAAGAGCTTTGCAAATATTATCAATCAAAAGCTTTTCAAAAAAGTTTCTGTTTTTTCCTTTAAGGTACAATTCGGCATACCTTATGATAATCACGTTATCGTTCATCTTATGTTTCCTCTTAAAGTAATTATATCGTTTTTAATTATGCTAGCCGCATGCTTAATTTGCTCCAAATCGTTGTCTAAGCCAAAGCTTATGCGGATACTACCGTCAATTTCTTTTGCGCTTCTGCCTATAGCTGTGAGCACTCTATTGCTACGCGCCTTAGAAGAACACGCTGAACCAAGTCCTATCAAAATACCCTTATCTGAGAGCATATGTTGTAAAATTTCAGCCTTAATACCCAAGATTGACAAGGACAAAATGCTATGGGCATCACTAGGTCCGTTAACTATAGCACCAAGCGGAGCTAATTCGCTAATAATCAACTCACGCATTTGCTTGATTTTTTGTATATCATAATGCGCTACAAAATATTTCGCAGCTGCGGCAAAGCTTACTATTCCAGGTACGTTTTCCGTTCCTGACCTGCCACCTCTTTCTTGCCCGCCGCCACTAATAAGCGGAGCGAGAAACAATCCTTTTTTGATATACAATAAGCCACTGCCCTTAAGTCCACCTACTTTGTGTGCGCTAAGGCTATACATATCAACCCCTAACTCTTTGACTTTTGTGCTGATTTTACAAAAAGCCTGCACTCCGTCAGAGTGTACTATAGTCTTGGAATTAATTTCTTTGATTTTTCGACTTAGGCGCGCAATATCATTAACTGCGCCAGTTTCGTTTGAGCAATGAATAATAGAAGCAAAACAAGTATTTTCGTCCACCTTGCTAAGCAAGTCTTCTTCATTTAGCGTTCCGTCGCTATTGAGCTTTACAAACCGTACGTCAATACCCTTGCTTTTTTGCGCAACTGCGCATTCGTATCCGGACGCATGCTCGGCCGAAGAAACGACAATATTGCCTTTTTTGTTTTTTATTCCTTTATCAAAAGCCCAATTGTTGCTTTCTGTTGCGCACGAAGTAAAATAAATTTCGTTTTCGTCCGCGCCAAGCATAGCCGCAATATCCCTACGAGCAGACTCAACCAAATTCTTTACCTTGAGCGCTTCGCCGTATAGCGCCGAAGGATTGTAGTACAAGTCGCTACAAACCTCCTTCATTGCCTCAAGCGCATCTTGACAAACTCTCGTAGTAGATGCATTATCCAAAAATATCATATCTTCTCCTTATTTTAGCTCGACTACGGTAACACCATTGTCACCTTCGCCATATCCACCGTATCTATAAGACCTTACAAGCGGCGAGGTTTTTAAGTATTGCTGAATACCCTTGCCAAGCGCCCCGGTACCCTTGCCGTGAACAATACGCAATATTTTAGAATTCGTTCCCGACATACTAATAAGATGCGGCTCAACGATTTCTATCGCCTCACTTACGGTATAGCCTATAACGTGAACCTCAGGAATAAATACAACTTCCTCAGTAAGCTTAGCAGAAGGCTTATATTCCGCCTTTTTGACTTGTTTTTTCTCGGGCGGCAATATCGGCTTAGCGAGTTCGCTTAGCTTAACTTTTGTTTTTATTGAGCCAAGCGTAACAAAAACCTCTTTCTTTTTGTCCGGGAGCGCGCTAAGAATACCAACCGAACCCAAATTTTTGACAAACACCTTGTCGCCAACCTTAAGAGAATTTAGATCTATTTCCTCATAGGCCGCTTGCGGCTGTTCGTCCATATCATAAACCATATTTTCGAGCTGTTTTCTTATTGACTTTGCTTCAAGCAACGCACGCTCGGAGCCGTCCTTGACTTTTTGCTTTAACTGCTCAATCAAATCGTCAGCCTTCTCTACGCCGATAGAAACGAGTCTTTTTATCTCATTTTTTGCTCCTGAATTGATTTTTTCAAGCTTTTCGTTCAATAATTTTTGCTTAGCCGCAAGATCAGCCTTTTGACTAAGTAGCTCACATTTAATTTTTTCTGTATTTTCAAGCTCAATTTCCGACCTTTTTTTAACGTTTTCCGCGCTTTTTATAAGATTTTCTAACTCTATCTTTTCCGCGTTCATACTTTGGCTCGCAAAACGAAGAATAATTTCGTTAAGACCAAGCATTTTTGCAATATTTAGCGCGTTACTCGTGCCGGGAACTCCAAGCATAAGCTTGTAGGTAGGCCTAAGCGACTCACAATCAAACTGCATACTTGCATTGCGAATATTAGGCGAAACCAAGGCGTATTCCTTAAGCTCGCTATAATGCGTAGTAAGTACGGCTGTCGCTCTCCACATTTCTATATACTTTATAATTCCTATTGCAAGCGCAGTGCCTTCTTGCGGATCAGTTCCTCCGCCAAGCTCATCAAAAAGCAATAGCGTATTGTTGGTAATTTGCTCGGTAATGCGTACCAAATTAACTATGTGCGACGAAAACGTACTAAGCGACTCAGCAATACTTTGCTCGTCGCCAATATCGCAAAAGATATTATCAAAGACAGCTACGTCGCTACCTTCTTCACAAGGAATAAACAACCCCGTATACGCCATAAGGCAAACAAGACCTATCGTCTTAAGGCTAACCGTCTTACCGCCCGTATTTGGACCGGTTATCATAAGAACTTTATACTCGCCGCCTACTGAAATACTAACGGGAACTACCGTATTTTTGTCGATCAAGGGATGACGAGCCGACTTTAAGTTGACTGTTCCGCTGTTATTAAATATCGGAGGAGTTCCGTTTATATCAACAGAATATTTCATTTTAGCAAAAATAACGTCAATTTGCGTTACGGCATCCTGCATTTTGATAAGATTGTCTGCAATATTAGCCACTTGAGCACTCAAATCAAGTAAAATTCTCTCAATTTCCGCCGTTTCGCTAAGAGTCAAGCTTTTTATTTTGTTGTTTGTTTCCACAACAGCAAACGGCTCAATAAAGACCGTCGCGCCACTAGCCGACATATCGTGAATTAAGCCCGGAACTGACGAGCGATATTCAGACCTTACGGGCAAAACAAATCTATCATTTCGCACCGTAACGAGATTGTCTTGCATAAACTTAGAATACTCACTCTTTCTAAAATAACTAGCAAGCTTTTCTTTGAGCGCGTTTTTTGTTTCGGAAATTTTTCTTCTAATGTCTTTTAAGGTAGAGCTTGCGTTATCGCTTATTTCATTTTCGGACAAAATGCATCTTTCGATCTCATCTTCAAGATTTCTATCAACAAAATAACTGCTTGTATATTCACTTAGTAAAGATAAATCAAGTGGACTAATCGCGCCTTGCGCAACTCTGCCCGCGCGAAGCAATCTTTTTGCCTTGAGCAACTCGCTTGGCGAAAGCATAACGCCTTTTTGCGCCTTTACTACAATCTCGTTACAATCGTCAAAATAATCCACAGGATTGACTAAATAAGTATACTTGGCCTTATAAGCCTCTGCAACTTCGGCGTTCGCTTTTTTTACATTTTGCATGCCTTCTTGCGGCAAAAGCTCCATAACTCTATGCTTTGCAACAGGAGAAACGGCAAAACCTTCTATTTTGCTCAAAATGCAGTCATATTCTAATGTTTTAAGCGATTTAACATCCATTTGCTATTTAAGTCCCCTGCCATAATTTGCTTTGGTTGTATTGCCCGTGCGTTTATACGATAAATCTACAAACTCTTTGCTTATTAGCTTAGATCTAATATCTAAATCAGCGCAATTCAAAAGCTGAGCATAACAATAATAAATCTTATATCTTCTCAAATAAAAATCTCTTTTTTTGTACGATATATTTAGGTCGTATCCTTTGCAATTTTCACACCCCGAAAAAAGCTCCTTTTTTTCACAGTGACAAAAAGTCATTAGCGGTACGTTACCCTGTGAATATACGTATCCATTACGCAAAATTTCATCACTTTCTATCGAATATATTTTAGGCGCGTTAATTTTGTCATTGATTAAATTAAGTCCGTATCCTAACAAAACTTGCTTATTTAATGTTAATTCAACGCCGTATAAATTGTTTATAATATATCCCCTAAAATCACAAGTACTAATAATTTCGGTTAAGATATCCAAATCTTTTCCTCTAGCTACCATAGGCAAGCATAATAACGCTTTAGAATAGTACGGCTTAAACTTTGATAATTTTTCCACCGAATATTCTCTTGGATTGATAGCTATTATACCCATATCTTTGGTAATTTGTTCGGGGGTTTCAACTTGATAAATTGTTTGTTTGTCAAGGAAATTATCATCAATAGGTCTAATTATGTCAGACATAGTCTGATAATTACCCTCGTATTTTTGCATATTTGACTCATATTTGGCTAATATATGCGCAAAAAGCAACTCGTAGGCATTTCGTCTAAGCGAGTTAAAATCCGACTTTAAGATAAACGAAGGCTTGCCTACTACGCTTACATCATTTACTTGAAAATACTCGGATTTGTTAAAATTGCTTTTAACGTCGATAGCTGTGATAGGCGCGTTTTGCGCAGGTTGAGCAGATAAAATATTTAGCGAAACACAAACGTCGCCTTGAGTAAGCGTAAGTGTGCTCTTGTCAAAATCTACAGCAACGTCTACGTTAAGCTTTCGAGTCCTAAGCAATACCGACTTATTGAATTCGCTATCGGTAGTAATATAAACTTCGTCACCTACCTTGACATTACCCTCAAATCCGGTTTCTACTCCGCTTTTTGTTATGCTAGCGCCGCCCACCTCTATACCTGAGCGTAAGAACTTAACTCCATCTCCTTTGTTAAGCGCGCGTGACAAAATTGCTTTGCTGCCGGCAATCTTAATAACTTTGCCAAAATAAGCTCCTTTATGCGCGCATACATTAACGTCTAAAACTTTGTTAGTACCAACAAAAAGATGTCCGTCAGTATAATCGCCGCGATTAAAGGTCTTTTTTAAGGCAAGTAAATCGCTATTATTAAAGCAACCTTTTATTGCGTTTTTGTATACCCTAACGCTTTCTGCTACGTACTCTGCGCGCCTTAATCTTCCTTCTATCTTAAAGCAGTCAACGCCGGCCGTAATAAGCTCGCCTATTTTGTTAGCCAGCATAAGATCCTTAGCCGAAAGCAAATACCCGTTTTTGACTGTTCCGTTATACGTGGTAGAATATTGCTTACGACAAAGCTGCATACATTTACCGCGATTGCCACTAAAACCGCTTACAAAGCTACTTAAATAGCAATTGCCCGAAAAAGCTATACAAAGCGCTCCTTGCACAAAGCACTCAATCTCAATATCTACGTTTTTTTTGATTTTAATTATATCGCTTATAAGCGTTTCTCTCGAAAGAATTATTCTCGAAAATCCGAGCTTTTTTGCTGTTATTGCTCCTTGCTCGTTATGGATACCCATTTGCGTGCTTGCATGTAGGACAGCCGTAGGACGCTTTGCTCGAATTTCTTGCGCAAGTCCCAAATCTTGCAATATAAGTGCGTCTGCTTTTAAGTCAAGAGCTTTAATTGCCGCACAAAGAGCATCATTTAGCTCACTATTTTTCATTACGGTATTTATCGCAGCATAAACCTTTACGCCAAACAAATGAGCGTAATCAATCGCTTGCTTAAGCTGCTCTTCGTCAAAGTTAGCAGCTTTTGCCCTTGCGCTAAATTTACTTAGCCCTAAATATACGGCATCAGCTCCACCTACGACAGCAGCCTTAAGCATATCCATATTACCCGCTGGAGCAAGAATTTCAGGCATTATTCTCTCACCCTTGCATCAAAATCAGTTTTTATCATTTGTACCACAGCGTTCATTACATTAGAAATTTCGGCATCAACGAGAGTCTTTTCTTTAGGAACAAGTTTAATCTTAAGCGCAACACTCTTATAGCCCTTTTCAATTTGCTCTCCGCGATACACGTCAAACAGCTCAACGTCGCCAACAAGCGAATTTTGCGCCTTGATTGCAGTAATAATCTTGCCAACGGCAGCGCTTTCAGCAACCACGAAAGCAAGGTCACGCTCAACGGGCGGGAACTTAGGTAACGGCTTGTATTTTGCTACAGTATCCTTCTTCACGGTAATTGCCTGCAAGTCAATCGAACCAATAGAGAAATCGGATTTTTTGATACCGAAATTTTTAGCAACTAACGGATGAATTTTACCAAACGAGCAAATTACCTTGCCACCTACTGCTAAGCTTGCGCTAATTCCGGGATGCAAATACGGCTCAGCGCTTTCAGTAAGCTCAAACTCAACACCAAATCTTTCGAGCAAGGAAACAAAAATATTTTTAAGTTCGTAGAAGCTTTCGTTAGCGCCGACAAGCCCCACGCACAAAACGTCATTTTCATTAGGAAGCTCTTTAATGGGGAACTGAGCTTGATAAACTCGCGCAAGCTCAAACAATCTGAAATTATCGTTCTTGCGAGTAAGATTGGTGCTTATCGTAGAAATCATACCCGAAACAAGCTCAGTTTTCATTATAGACAAATCTTCGCTAATAGGATTAATAATTTTTATCGCCTTTCTACGCTCATCAGACTCATCTAAATTAAGCTTGTCATAGACATTTTCGTCCGTAAACGAATAAGTCATAATTTCATATGCACCAAAAGCGCAAAGCAAATCCTTAGTCTCCTCTATGCGCTTTTGCTTATGAGTCATACCGCCAACTGTTACTGCGGCAGTTGGCATAAACGTTTCACCAAGATTATCGTATCCATAGAATCTTATGATTTCCTCTGCCAAATCGGTATAGTTATCTATATCCTCTCTATATGCAGGAATAGTAACAACAAGCGTTCTAAATTCGCTCACTACATCCATACCGAGCGACTGCAAAATTTCTATCATATTTTTCTTGGGCAATTCGATACCAAGTAAGCCGTTAATTTCATCAATTGTAGTCGTAACAACCTTGCTTTGAGGCATAATAATCGGCCTATCTACCAAAACCCTTCCTGCGCCAAGCTGTTCAAAAAGAGCAAGCGCTCTTTTACGACCATATTCTACGCCATAAAAATCCACACCGCGCTCAAATCTTGCAGATGAATCAGACCTTAAACCAATCTTTAACGAAGTTGATCTTACGCTACCACGACTAAAGCGCGCGCTTTCCAAAAACACGTTCTTGGTCTCATCATTTATTCCACTATATTTGCCGCCCATAACACCCGCGATAGCAAGCGCCTTTTTGTCGTCACATATAAGCGTCATTTCGCCCGTCATTTCGTAGCTTTCATCGTTAAGCGCAACGATTTTCTCTTTATCGTTAGCGCGTCTAACGTTAATGTTTCCTTCAATCATGCTTAAGTCAAAGGCATGCAAAGGCTGACCTATCTCCAAAAGCACATAGTTAGTAATATCTACCACGTTGTTTATCGGGTTTATTCCGCACATAAACAAACGGCGTTGCATCCATTTGGGACTTTTATCTATCTTAATATCACCAATAAGCGCGCTCGAATAAACAGGACAATCAGGCGATGTTACGCTAACTAATGGAATATTCGCACTAACATCGTGCTGACAAAATTCAAACGACGGCATCTTAAACTTGACGTAAGCATTGCGAGTACTTGCATTTCCCTTGCCGTAATTAAGCGCAGTAGCAACCTCTCGGCTAAGTCCAAGAATTGAGTGACAGTCAGGTCTATTAGCAGTAATAGAAACATCTAATACTGTTTCTTGAAGCTCAAGCGCCGAAACGATATCCCGTCCGAGCGGTAAATCGTCATTTAATATCAAAATTCCATCCACCGATGCGCCATCAACGAAAGCGTCGCTTATTTTTAACTCGCCACCAGAACACATCATACCATAGCTCATCACGCCTCTAAGCGGCGCAGCCTTAATGGTTTTATCAGGCAAGGTAGCTCCATCAAGCGCAACGGGAACCACGTCACCAACGTTTACATTGCTTGCACCGGTAACAATAGTTACGACTTCTTTACCCACATCCACTTGACAAATTTTAAGCTTGTCCGCATCGGGATGCTTATTTATTTCTGTAATTTTACCAACAACTACGCCAGAAATACCTTCGCCATAATTTATGATTTCTTCTACCTCAAAGCCAACGTTTACCAAGGCATCACAAATCACCTGCACGTCCACATCAACGTCTACAAATTCTTTTAACCAACTTATAGGTAATTTCATAACTCCTCCTTAAAACTGCTTCAAAAAGCGAATATCGCCTTCGAACGGCACTCGAGCGTCGTTTATTCCGTGACAAATGGCGGTAATTCTATCAAGCCCAACACCAAACGCAAAACCAGTATAAACATCAGGATCTATTCCACAACCCGAAAGCACTCTACGGTTTACCATACCTGCGCCCAAAATTTCAATCCAGCCTGTTCCCTTACAAACGTTACAGCCCTTACCGCCACAATGCGGGCAGGATGCGTCAACCTCTACGCTCGGCTCGGTAAAGGGGAAATGCGACGGACGAAATCTAACGGACGAGTTTTCCGAGAAGAAGTGCTTAGCAAACGATGCAAGCATACCTTTAAGGTCACACATTGTAATTCCCTTGTCTACAACAAGTCCTTCTAATTGATGAAAGCAAGGCGTATGAGTAGCGTCAGCTTCGTCACTTCTAAATACCCTACCCGGCGAAATCATCTTAATGGGCGGCTTAACCTTCTCCATCGTTCTAACCTGTCCAGAAGATGTTTGCGTGCGCAAAATAATTTTGTCTGTTACAAAAAAAGTATCTTGCATTTCGCGCGCAGGATGATCAAAGGGTATATTAAGCATATCAAAATTATAATATGTCGTCTCAATTTCGGGCGAATCAGTTACAATAAAGCCCATAGAAACGAAGAAATTTATTGCCTTTCTTTTAATTGCGTTAAGCGGATGAATTTTACCAAGCTCTCTTTTGTTGTCAATAGTAATATCAATTCTTTCGCTCATTAACTTTTCGTTAAGCTCTTTACGTTCAAGCTCGCCTATCTTAGACCCAATAGCCTTTTCGAGCGCAACTCTTGCTTCGTTAACGACCTTACCCATTATAGGACGATCAGCCTCAGGCAAGTCCTTAAGCCCGCGCAAAATCAAAGTAAGCTCTCCGCTTTTGCCAAGAACTTCTACTTTCAAATCAGTTAATTCCTTTGCGGAAATAGCTTTGTCAATTTTTGCCTTTGTGCTTTCCACAAGGTCAACAATTTTTTGTTTCATTTCTCCTCCGATAAAAATAAAAAAAGCGCTCCTAATTAGCATTAGGGCGCAATAATTACGCTGTACCACCTAATTTCGCTTAAAATAAGCCTCATTATAGAATTTAACGCAATTCCAAGCGGCTACCTACTACTACTTCAGCAGCGTGCTCCTACGGTGAAAATTTTCTGTTCGCGCGTCATCTCAGCAAAAAACGCTCTCTGTCATTGAACATATCTTGTGCCGTTATCTCAGCCTTAACATTGTATCATAATTTTTAACTTAAATCAAGCGTTTGATAGCAATTATGGCACAAGATTAAGTAGCTCAGAAAAATTATTCATATCAAAATACGTATCGGGAACCTTGCCTACAATAATATTTTCACACATTAAAATTTGTGTTTGAGTTTTGACTACATTATTCATGCTCGGCATAACGACCTTGATATCTGCTGTAACCGTCAAAATTATCTTATGACGGGTTTGGTTAATACCAGCCGAAACGAATTCGGATGAAAATTCGGCAGAAGCTGCACCCACCGGAAAAACCTTGACATAAACGTTCGGACCGCGACCTGCAAGCAAAGTTATTCCGCTTAAGCTGCCTAACGGAATAGGTACGCCTTGCTCACCTAACTGCGTAATGTTTTCTTGCGAGATTTCAGTCGCTTCTCTTGATATTGTATTCATAACCGAAGTGTTAGCCGTTATAAGCTGCAAGCTGCCACAATCGTCCATAACATACTCTATCATATCCACTGCAAAATATTGATTCATAACTTCAGCGCAAGCGTTATTAACAGCAATTTCAGCAAGCGCCTTAACCTCTGTCTCGGAAACTTGCGTTATTACGGGATTAACATTTTTTGTTAAGTGAATTAAGCACGCCGCCACAACAAATAGCAACAAGACAAAAAGCTTAATTTTTATTTTTCTTTTTTTTAGCATATACGGATATATATGCGCTAACAATGCAAGAAGTTACTTTGATTTAGGATTAAATATTAATGTTACCAAATAACTTGCAACTACCGCAGTACCTATACCCAAGGAATTACGAATTAGACCACCACCAAGCGCACCTAAAAATCCTATTTGCTTTGCATACTCTATTGCACCGCGAGTAAGTGATGCGCCAAAACCGATAATAGGAACGCTTATACCTGCTTGCAAAAACTCGTTTAGCGGCTTATATATGCCTATTCCTTCTAACGCGACTCCTAAAAGCAAAAAAATTACCAAAATACGCGCCGGAGTAAGCTTGGTCTTAATAATCAAAAGCTGTGCCATAGCGCAAATCAATCCGCCCGAAACAAATACTATAACATAAATAATTAAGTTTTCTAAAACCGGATTCATAAACTACCTCTCTATAACCACCGCGTGCGATATACACGGAATAGTTTCGCCTTGATAACAGCTCTGTGTACTCATAAGCGCACCCGTAGCAAAATACGCAACCTTTCTATACGTTCCATCTATAATTTTATCTAACACAAACGAATTAAAAATCGTTGCGCTACACGCCGCGCCACTACCGCCTTGGTAGCATTTTTGACTACTATCATACATCATATTTCCACAATCAATATATCTTTGTCCAAGATAATATCCTTGTTCCATCATAAGATCTCTCAAAATATCAGAC
>JAFVXL010000032.1 GCA_017501145.1 Clostridia bacterium
GCGATAGAGCCGTACGCAGGGGTTATGCTTGGAGACAACCAAACGTTTGGCGGAGTTAGGCAGCTGTGGGAGCAAAGCGGGGAGGATATATACAAGATAGAATTACCCAAGGAGCTGTTTGCTATATTGCTCAATATGGGCGAAAACGATAGAATTCTTTCTGTCGTCTATGGGCTTCTCAAAACGGATGGAGTTGTTACTATTGGTAGCGCGATAGACAATTTTCAAAAAATGCAAAACAGTCCGCTTGTGGGTGGTGTCATAGCTGAAAAAGTGCCGCAAGGGGCGTTAGATGTCATTACCTATCTTAGCGAAAACAAAGAGCAGGTGGGTAGCGTAGTTAATCCCATCATAACGACACTATTAGATAGGGCTATCCAAAGGTATGGCAATGAAACCAGCATATACGACGTAGAACCGTCCACCTACGGAGTATTTACATACGTAACTAAAATACTTTTTAACAGCGAAAGCCTTGACGTTTCGGAGTTTTATGATATATGGATAGGAGCTCAAAGGGACTTAACGAAAATAGTCATAACAGAGCAGATGTTAATCAATGCGTTAGGCGTTCCTATTCCGGAGTCGCTAATATCGACTATTATGTCGGTGCTGTCGTCTGACGGAACGATAACAATAGGCGACGTGATGGACTTTATTAAGATAAACAAGGATAGCCTAATCGCACAAAATATTCTTGGAGAGCAAGGAATAGCGACGATAACCACCATATATGAGGGTGTAAATTCGACAGTAAAAAGCTTAAATAGTATGATTGACGAGATATTGGAAGGTTTGCGCTCTAATTTCGTAGGCGAAAAACACAGCCGTATAATACTTTTGATGGATATGCCCAAGGATAGCGAAGAAACCTTCGATAATCTTGACAGCATAAAGAGCTATGCTACTACATATTTTGGCGAAGAAAGCAGCCTGGCTGGCGAAAGTATGACGATTAAGGATATTTCTCAAGCCTTCGAAGCTGATTTGCTTATAATTAATACGGTCACCATTGTTTTGATATTGCTGATTATAGCGTTGCTTTTTAGGTCAGCGTTAATTCCAGTCATTTTGGTATTCGTAATCCAAGGCGCGATTTGGATAACTATGGCAATTCAGGCAATCAGCCTAACACCCATATTTTTTATGTCGTATATAATTTGCACTTGTATACAGATGGGAGCTACAATAGACTACGGTATTTTGATTTCTAACAACTATCGCTCTAAGCGAAGCGAAATGCCGCGCAAGGCTGCGATAATAGAGGCGGTAAAATCAGCCATGCCCACTATAGTAACGTCGGGTAGCATTATGGTTGCGGCGGGGTTTATTATAGGCTTTGCTTGTACCATAATGCCTATTTATTCGATAGGTAGATTGCTTGGGGTGGGTACGATAATTTCCATAACGCTCATATTATTAGTTTTGCCAGCCGTGCTGTACATATTGGATAAACCGATTTGCAAGTTGACTTGGGACGGAGTGAGGGTTGTTCCTAATCCTAAGGACGAAACACCCAAAGCTGTAAAACCGAGAAAATAGTGTAGAAAACAAAGATAGACAGTTCTTTTTGAGAAACCGCAAACATATAATTCGGTATGAAAAAGAACTGTTTTTTTGTTATTATGTTGGTTACAATGTCGACTTTTGCGTTTTGCGCATGCTCCGAGCCGTTTGGCAAGTATGGCAAATATATTTCGGAATACCGAGATAACGTGTATATTGGCGAGAGTGAGAGCTTTTCGGCAACAGCAGTGACGGGATATAGAGAAAATTCGTTCAAGATTGACGGAGTAAGCGAGCAGGATAAATGCAATTTTTTGCTTGTGACCGTTACGCCTACCGAATATGATCCGTCAGTAGCTTATACCTATTCGGTAACGGTTAACGGAGTAGAGTACGAAGGCGAGTTTAACAAGCATCCGTTTGAAAATACTTATTCGTTTGAAGTGGCAGAATACGTGACCGAGTCGGAAATTTTGGTATACGTACAGCAAGAAGCCGTTACGCTTACATCTATACTTACCGAAGAATATATATCGGCAGAAAAAGCGTTTGAAATTGCTCGGTCTAGGCTTGCTAAGAGCGAGCTTGTAAGAGGTGGCGATTACGAAATATACGTGCGCCTTATTGCTAATCCCATCAATGCGTCGGGCGGATACTTTTGGTACGTTGCCTTCGTTGACACTAATCAAAATACTGTCGCCGCGCTAATAGACCCGGCTAGTATGGAAATTGTCGCCGTGCGTGAATAAAAAATAAATTAAAAACCTTGCAAACATCTGAAATTGCGTTGACCTAAAATAAATTTTGTGTTATAATAGTCGATAATACAAAGTTCGGAGATGATGCAATGCAGGAGCAATCTACAAAAAATGTAGTTATCAAAACCGCGGCAATGACTTTAGCGGCGCTCGTGCTTGCTTGCGTTATTGTTGCGGTTATCGCTTTTTTGTGTTTCCCGTACAACGGATACAAATTTTTTGCGGATCTTGGCATGAAAAAATCGGCGCTCTTTTTTGTAGAACAATACGAAGCTAAGGGCAACGTAGACGGGCTTGTATATTGTGTTTCGTTGGACAGCGAGCTGCTAGACAAAACGGGCAAGCAAAAGTATGCGGACAAGCTTATTGCTCACACGCAAAAGTTTTATTCTTATGAGAACGTAAACGAATATTTTGCCCAGCTTGACGAGTATTACATAACTTCCGCGCCGCCTCAGTCTAGAATAGGGCTATACAGCTACAACGAGTACGTAGTTAGCAGTAATTACGTTGCCCGTTGCGTAGTAGGACAAGAGGAGCAGATGTTGTTTAGAGGGGAGCCAACCAGGCTTAACGAGCTTTTTGGTGCAGACGGAATTACCGCAATCGAAACAGCAACGATCTATTCGGCATTGGCTAAAGCCATGGCAAGCGGCGAGTTGGAACTTTCGCTTATGGTGGACGGCGGCTCGTTTACCGAGTTTTACTATCAGCTACACAGTAGCGTTGCGCCGTATGTGGCGGGGCTAAATGGTAGCGCGAGCTTGCTCGAGACGTTGTTTTTGTTACGTAGCGTGATTTATCTTGTAGACGAAACGATAGATTATTTTGCCAATCGAGAGGTTGATATTTCCGAACAATGGCAAGCTTTTTATACATATGAATACAACGGTCTAGGCCTTAAGGACGCTTATACCGAGATGTACATAAACTATATTGCAACTAATGACTAATAACAAATAAAGGAGAGTGTTATGAAGAACAAAATCGTAGGAAACGGACTTACTTTTGACGACGTTTTGCTTATTCCGGACGAGTCGCACGTATTACCTAAGGACGTAGACCTTTCCACCAAGCTTTCGAAAGACGTTAAGCTCAATATTCCGCTTGTAAGCGCGGCTATGGACACCGTAACCGAAGCAAGCCTTGCTATTGCAATGGCACGTGAAGGCGGAATAGGTATTATTCATAAGAATATGGGCATCGAGGCGCAAGCAGAGCAGGTCGATAAGGTTAAGCGAAGCGAGCATGGGGTAATTTCCGACCCGTTTTATATTTCGCCGGACAAGCTTGTTAGCGATGCTTTATTGCTTATGAGCAAATACAAGATAAGCGGCGTTCCCGTAGTAGAGGGCAACAAGCTCGTTGGTATATTGACCAATAGAGATTTGAGATTTGAAACGAATTTTGCTCAGCCTATTCGCAACGTAATGACAAAGGACGGGCTTGTTACCGCGCCCGTAGGCACTACCCTTGAAGAAGCTAAGAGAATTTTGGGCAAGCACCGTATCGAAAAGCTTCCGCTTGTTGACGATAACTTTATGCTCAAAGGTCTTATTACCATCAAGGATATTGAGAAAGCTATCAAGTACCCCAACTCCGCTAAGGACAAGAAAGGAAGACTTCTTGTTGGTGCGGCAGTAGGAGCAGGCAAGGACGTATTGGATAGAGCAACGGCGCTTATAAGCGCAGGCGTTGACTGTCTTGCAATAGATACCGCGCACGGCCATAATATAGGTGTTCTTAACACTGTAGAAATGATACGTAAGCACTTTCCTGACGTTACGCTTATTGCGGGCAACGTTGCAACTACCGCTGCGGCAGAGGCGCTCTTTAAGCGTGGCGTAGACGTAGTTAAGGTTGGTATCGGCCCGGGATCTATTTGTACCACTCGTGTCGTTGCAGGTATAGGCGTTCCGCAGGTTACCGCTATTATGAACTGCGCAGAGGCGGCAGACAAGTACGGCAGAGCAATTATAGCTGATGGCGGTATTAAGTACAGCGGAGATATCACCAAGGCTATCGGAAGCGGCGCTCACGCATGTATGATAGGCTCGCTCTTTGCAGGCACTACCGAAAGCCCGGGAGAGCTCGAAATTTATCAGGGCAGAAGCTTTAAGACTTACCGTGGTATGGGTTCGCTTGGCGCAATGGCTCTTGGTAGCAAGGATAGATATTTCCAAGACGACGCTAAAAAGCTCGTTCCCGAGGGTGTCGAGGGTCGCGTACCTTATCGTGGAGCGCTTAGCGAAATAGTTTATCAGCTTTTGGGCGGCTTGCGCGCAGGTATGGGCTACGTTGGTCAGCCGACTATCGAATTGCTCCGTAAGAACGCTAAATTTGTTCAAATTACCGGCGCTAGCCTTATCGAAAGCCATCCGCACGATATCGTTATCACTAAAGAAAGCCCCAATTATAGCCCAAAACAAATGTAATAAATTATTTTAAGAGACAGGTCATAATGAAATGCACCCCAAAAGTTAGACACTTTAAGGAGGTGCATTTTTTATGGCAAAAATGGGTTCACATCAAAATCCAAGTTCTTTTTTTGTAAAAAAAGAAAGCAAATTTTTACAAAAGAAGGTATTGACAAAATTGTTAATATGTGGTATTATATGAATAGAAACAGCAATTACATAATATAGGAGATAAGATGGATGAAAAAGTGTAAAATTTTATTTGCTTTGACGATTTTGTCTTTATTTGTTTTTTCTTTTGGCTTCGTGGCTTGTGAAAAGCCAGAAAAAGGGCTTATTTTTAAGCTTGATAACGGAGAATATAAGATTGTTGGGTACACTGGAGAGGATACTGAAGTGGTTATACCATCTGAATATAATGGTGTGCCTGTAACAAAGATAATTAAAGGCGCGTTTTCTGGTTGTAGTAATTTGACAAGCGTGACTATTCCTGATAGTATAATAATCATTGGGGAAGGTGCGTTTTATGGGTGCAGCAGTTTGGAGGAAATTACGTTACCGTTTGCGGGCGAAACAAATAATGGAACAAGTAATACGCACTTTGGATATATTTTTGATAAAGACAGTTTCGCTCATAGTAACGAAGACGTTCCTGCTTCGTTGAAGTGTGTAACAATAACTTCTGCTACCAGCATTGCAAACTACTCATTTAATGATTGTAGTAGTTTAATGAGCGTAACTCTCCCTGATGGTTTAACGAATATCGGTGCTTATGCGTTTGCAAATTGTAGTAGATTGAATAGCTTGACTATTCCAAGTAGTGTAACGTGTATTGAGAGCAATGCGTTCCATGGGTGTTATACACTTGTAGAAGTTGTTAATAAATCTACTCATATTAGAGTAAGGAAAGGTTATAACGACAATGGTAGCATAGGATATTATGCTTTGAATGTATATAATGGTGAAGATGCGTTCGAAAGCAAGCTTTCTAACGACAACGGATATATTATTTACGTTGATGGCATTAGAAAAATCTTAGTAGGATACAATGGCGTAGAAACAAATTTAATCGTACCTTCTTATATAACACAAGTTTATCAATATGCATTCTCTAATTGTTCCTTAACGAAGGTATTAATCCCTGATGGCATAATAAGCATAGGGAAAGGGGTGTTCGATGGCTGCAGTAGTTTGACGGAAATTACTTTACCGTTTGTAGGCGAAACAAAGAATGGAACAGGAAATACGCGTTTTATGTACATTTTTAGTGCGGGAAGTAATTTTGCAAGCAATGGTTATATTCCTACTTCGTTAAAGAAAGTAACGATAACTTCTACAACCCAAATCGCAGATTTTGCATTCTTTGGGTGCAGTGGCTTAACGAGCATAACAATACCCGACAGCGTAACAAGTATAGGATATCGTGCGTTCTCTGGTTGCAGTGGCTTAACGAGCATAACAATACCCGATAGCGTAACAAGCATAGGATATGATGCGTTCTCTGGTTGCAGTGGCTTAACGAGCATAACAATCCCTGATAGCGTAACGAGCATAGGAGAATGGTCGTTCTCTGATTGCAGTAGCTTAACGAGCATAACAATACCCGATAGCGTAACAAGCATAGGATGTGGTGCGTTCTCTGATTGCAGTAGCTTAACGAGCATAACAATCCCCAACAGCGTAACAAGCATAGGTAATTCAGCATTCATGGATTGCAGTAGTTTAGCAAGTGTAACAATACCCGACAGCGTAACAAGTATAGGATATGATGCGTTCTATAATTGCAGTGGCTTAACGAGCATAACAATACCCGATAGCGTAACAAGCATAGGATATCGTGCGTTCTCTGGTTGCAGTGGCTTAACGAGCATAACAATACCCGATAGCGTAACAAGTATAGGATATCGTGCGTTCTATAATTGCAGTGGCTTAACGAGCATAACAATACCCGATAGCGTAACAAGCATAGGAAATTATGCGTTCTATGGTTGCAGTAGCTTAACGAGCATAACAATACCCAACAGCGTAACGAGCATAGGAGAATGGTTGTTCAATAATTGCAGTAGCTTAACAAACGTAACGATCCCTGATAGTGTAACAATTATAGGCGGTTATGCGTTTGATTCTTGCAGTGGCTTAACAAGCGTAACAATTGGGGACGGTGTAACAAGTATAGGAAATTATGCGTTCTATTATTGCAGTAGTTTAGCAAGTGTAACAATCCCCAACAGCGTAACAAGCATAGGAAATTATGCGTTCTATTATTGCAGTAACTTAACAAGCGTAACGATCCCCGATAGCGTAACAAGCATAGGATATGGTGCGTTCTCTGGTTGCAGTAGCTTAACGAGCATAACAATCCCTGATAGCGTAACGAGCATAGGAAAATGGTTGTTCTATAATTGCAGTAGCTTAACAAACGTAACGATCCCAGATAGTGTAACAAGCATAGGAGATTATGCGTTTGAGGGTTGCAGTAACTTAACAAACGTAACGATCCCAGATAGTGTAACAAGCATAGGAAATTATGCGTTCTATGATTGCAGTAGCTTAACGAGCGTATATTACGCAGGCACGGCGCAAGAGTGGGGTGAGATAGAAATAGACAAATACGGCAATGATAATCTTACCTCCGCCACGATCTACTACTACAGCGAAACCGAGCCGACGGAAGAAGGTAACTGCTGGCATTATGATACTGATGGAGTAACGCCGATTGTTTGGGTAAAACAAAGCTAAAATTAAATACTCTAAAGCACTAAAAAAGCCTTCTAGTTAAGAAGGCTTTTTGCGTGTGATTATATTAGTATTCTCTAGGGGTAAACTTTTCGAAGATAATGTTATTTGCTATCGTGCAAAGGACTTCGGCTTTTTCGTTACTGCGTACTGTCCACGCAAGAACGGGGAGCTTGGTCTTTGTGACGTATTTATTGGGCAAGTGGTCTGCGCAATACGATACGAAGTCGGGCTTGCAAATTTTATTAAGCTTAAGCTTTTTGAGCAAATTTCGCTTGATCAATCCCTTAACTTCATCTTTGGTAAAGTAGCACGATAATATTCCGCGCGGAACGTCGGGCATATTGACCTTAAAGTATTCTACGCTAAACGGATTGAACGATTGGACAGCAAACTTGCCTTTGTAATCGGCAAGGAGAGTAGCAGTCTTTTTTTCAAGCGCGCCAACTGAGCCGGTGTTTTTAATTTCCACAAGCAAGGGAACTCTGCCGTCCACAAGCTCAAGAACTTCTTTTAGTGTCGGAATGCCAAATTCGCTTGGCTTTTTCTCGCCGTTAAGTAGCTTGCACTCATTAAGCTCGTTGCTCGAAATTTTACTAACGTATCCGTCTTTGCCCGTCATTCTGCCCAAGGCGTCGTCGTGAAAAACTACCACCGTTCCGTCGTCGGTAAGGCGAACGTCAAGCTCTATAGGGTAGCCTTTGTCGATAGCGTTCATAAACGCGCCTAGCGAATTTTCGGGAAATTCTGCATTGTGTAGTCCACGATGCGCTATAGGTTTAGTCAATAACCATTGCATATCTTTCATAGTTATACTCCTAAATAGCCGAATATTTTTTTAATTATATCAAATATGCTTAAAAAAAACAATTAAATTACGCTCTTTTTTGTTGATATATTGCAAAATATTTGCAATTTTGGATAGTTTGAGGTATAATATCTAAGATAATTATATTAGGAGATTGCGGCCTATATGCTTTTGCCGCAAAAAAGCCTTTTTGGTTGGGTGTGTATGAGTAGATTAGATAAAATAAGAAACTTTTGTATAATAGCGCACATCGATCACGGTAAGTCCACGCTTGCCGATCGTCTTATGGAAAAAACAGGAACGGTTGCGCTTCGTGATATGACCGATCAGCTCCTTGACAGTATGGACATTGAGCGTGAGCGCGGAATTACCATTAAGCTCACTCCGGTAAAAATGAAATATAACCGCAACGGAGAAGAATACGAGCTTAATCTTATAGATACCCCGGGACACGTGGACTTTAACTACGAGGTTAGCCGTTCGCTTGCCGCTTGCGAAGGAGCGCTACTTGTTGTAGACGCAACGCAGGGCGTAGAGGCGCAAACACTTGCAAACGTGTATCTTGCAATTGACAACGATCTTACCGTTTTGCCTGTCATAAACAAGGTTGACCTTCCATCAGCTAATCCCGAGGCTGTAAAGCAAGAGGTCGAAGAGGTTATAGGACTAGACGCTCAGGAAGCTCCGCTTATTAGCGCA
Organism: Clostridia bacterium; assembly: GCA_017501145.1. GTDB lineage: Bacteria > Bacillota > Clostridia > Christensenellales > Pumilibacteraceae > CAG-552. The sequence continues at coordinate 8,925 of JAFVXL010000032.1, forward strand.
AAGGACGGAATAAACATAGAAGAAGTTTTGGAAAAGGTTGTGGACTATTTTCCTGCGCCCAAGGGGGACGAAAACGCACCCCTTAAGGCTCTTATATTTGACTCATATTACGACAATTACAAAGGCGCGGTGTGTCTTGTCCGCATAAAAGACGGCGCGGTAAAGGTGGGCGACAAAATCAAAATGATGGCTACCGGCATGACGTACGAGGTTACTGAGGTAGGTGTCTTTTCGCCAAAGGCGGTTCCGCAAGAAATACTTAGAGTGGGTGACGTTGGCTACGTTTGTGCTAGTATAAAAAACGTGTCCGAAACCGAGCCGGGCGACACCATAACTCTTGCAGACAATCCGTGCGCTCAGCCTTGTCCGGGCTACAAAAAGGTTTTGCCCGTGGTGTACTGCGGAATTTTCCCGGCTGACGGCTCGAAGTACAACGATCTTCGTGACGCGTTAGAAAGGCTTAAGCTAAACGACGCGGCGCTTTTTTATGAGCAGGAAACGTCAGCGGCATTGGGCTTTGGCTTTAGATGCGGCTTTTTGGGATTGCTCCATATGGAGATTATTCAGGAGCGACTTGAGCGCGAGTTTAATCTTGACCTTATTACGACTGCGCCTAGTGTAAACTACAACGTTTATAAAACCAACGGCGAGATGATTACGGTAACAAATCCCAGCAACTTGCCTTCCGTTCAGGAAACGGACCATATCGAAGAGCCTATCGTCAGCGCAGAAATTTACACTCCACCCGAGTATATAGGCGCGATTATGGAGCTTTGTCAAGAAAAGCGTGGCGAATACAAGGATATGGTTTATCTTGATAAGTCAAGAGTTAAGCTTAGCTACATTATTCCGCTTAACGAAATAGTGTATGACTTTTTTGATTCGCTCAAAAGCCGTTCACGCGGATATGCGAGCTTGGATTACGAAATTAAGGGATATAAGCAAAGCGACCTTGTTAAGCTTGACGTATTGCTTAACAACGATATTTGCGACGCGCTCAGCATAATCGTTCATAGAGACAAGGCATACCAGCGCGGTCGTTCACTTGCCGAAAAGCTTAAGGACGTTATTCCCCGTCAGCAGTTCGAAATTCCTATTCAGGCGTCTATTGGTAACAAGGTTATCGCGCGTGAAACCGTTAAGGCTTTGCGTAAAGACGTGCTTGCTAAGTGCTACGGCGGCGATATTTCGCGTAAGAAGAAGCTTCTCGAAAAGCAGAAGGAAGGTAAGAAGCGTATGCGACAGGTTGGTACCGTTCAAGTGCCTAGCGAAGCGTTTATGTCCGTTCTTAAGCTCGACGACAACTAATGAAAGGCATATATATTCACATACCGTACTGCGCAAAGCGTTGTGCGTACTGCTCGTTCGTTTCGGGCGCGCCACACGAGAGTATGCCCTTTTACGTTAAGGCGCTAATAAAGGAAATGAGCGAAAGGCTGACCGTGGGCGAAGAAATTTCCACGATTTATATCGGAGGAGGAACTCCGTCTGTGCTTTATCGCGGCGCAATTAGCGAGATTATCGCGTTTATTCGCAATAGGTGCGCCGTCAGTCCAACCGCCGAAATAACGGTAGAGTGCAATCCTGATTCGGTAAGCAAGGAATTTGTTGACGAAATAGTTGGCGCTGGCGTAAATAGGGTGAGCATAGGCTTACAAACAGACAATGACGAGCTGTTAAAAACAATCAACCGCCCGCACGATAGACAAGGCTTTTTGCGCGCCTATGCCGAGCTGAGCAAAATAAAAAACAAGAGTGTAGACCTTATGCTTGGGCTTCCCGGTCAGACAAAGGAGGATTTGCGTTCTTCGCTTGCTCTTGTGGTAAGTCTTAACGCGCCTCATATTTCGCTATATGCGTTGAAGGTAGAAGAAGGAACTTTGCTCTACAATTCGGGTTTTAGCGTCGACGAGGATTTTGAGGCAGATTTGTACGAAATTGCTTATGAGTTCTTGACTAAAAATGGCTACAATAGGTACGAGGTAAGCAATTTTTGCTTGGATGATAATTACAGCAGACACAACTTTGCATATTGGGATATGGTTGACTATTACGGATTTGGCGTTTCGGCACACTCGTATCTTGATGGCAAGCGCATAGCTAACGACGATAATATCAACAAATATATTTTGGGTAATTGCGACGTTGAGATAACAGACGTAAGCGCAGACAAGGCGCAAGAATATATTATGCTGTCCTTAAGAACAAGTGTCGGCTTAAATCTTAATAGGCTCTTAAGCTATGGTGTTGACCTAATTAAAGAAAAGGGCAAAAAGGTAGACGAGCTTATAAAAAACGGTTTTTTGGTGCGTAAGGGCGACAACCTTGTTTTGAGCGAAGGCGCGTATTATATAATGAACTCGATAATTTGTTCTTTGATGTAAAAAATATTATAAAAAATGAAATAATAACAACAAAAAAATTTAGCAGTCTAAAGAAAAGATTGCTAAATTTTTTTCATTTTATCACATAAATCGCTTGACAGCGGTTTTTATAAATGCTATATTGTTTTAGCAATCGACGAGTTGGTCTGCTAATACTCGCAGGAGTTAGAGTGCTAACTGATTTGTAAGGAAAGTACGGTATTTTGGAGGAACAATGGCTTTATCTAGCAGAAAAGAACGAATATTAAGAGCAGTGGTGGATAGCTATATAGATAGCTGTGAGCCAATTTCGAGCTCAGTTATTCAAGAAAGATATTTGCCTGAGTTTTCTAGCGCCACTATTCGTAACGAGCTTGCTTCGCTTGAGGATATGGGTTATCTTACTCAGCCGCACGTTTCTGCAGGCAGAGTACCTACGGCTGACGCATACAGATTGTACGTCGATCAGTTAATGCCGCGCCGTAAGCTTTCGCGTAGCGAGATAAGCGTAGTCAAGAAGTATTTTAACCGCAAAATCAAGGATATTGACGAGGTTGTAAAGAATACCGCTAAGGTAATTAGCGAAATTACAAATCTTACCTCGGTTGCTTACGTAGAGGACATCAAGGACGATATAATCACCAATATAAAAATCGTCAAAATCACGCCTACGATGGCGCTATTTATCATAGTGACCGACCATAGCGTAATCAAGGACACGACGGCTAACGTTTCGGCTGAGCTAAAAGACGAATACTTTGAGTCGGCAGGTAGATTTGCTACCAGTGTTTTTGGAGGAAGAAGGATTTCGGAGGTAACCTCTGGCAAAATCGTAAAAGAAGTTCACAAAGAGTATAAGCGAATTTTTGATGCGATTATAACTATTCTCAAAAGCTACGAGGTTGATAGCTCGGATATAGCGATAGAAGGCTCAAGCAAATTACTCGAGCATCCCGAATTCAACTACTTGGAAAAAGCGCGTGCTATGCTTCAGGTGCTTGACAGCAAGGAGCAGCTTTATCCGGTGCTCAGAAATCATGATGTTGATTTGAGCATTAAGATCGGTAGCGGCGAGCTTGGCGGTATGCCGGACTGCGCAATAGTAACAGCATCTTACGATCTTGGCGAGGCGGGTGTAGGTAGCGCAGGAGTTATAGGACCTATGCGTATGGACTACTCCAAGGTAATATCGGTGCTTGACTGTATAGGTAAGGCAATCAGCGCGCTAGAAAAGAGCGACAGCGACAGTTTTGAAAATAATGATTAATTAGGAGATGTATATGGCTAAAAAAATGAGCGAGAAAGAAATTGCTCAAGAGCAAGAGAGCGAAGATCAAATGATTAGGATGTTCAAAGACGACTTCGACGCAATGCAACAAGAAGCGGATAAGCTTGCCGAAGATAATGCGGCGCTTGTAGCGGAAAACGAAAAGCTGAAAACGCTTGCAGGAGAAATGACCGGGCAAGCCCAACGTCTTCAAGCTGAATTTGACAATTATCGCAAGCGCACCAACGAGACAAATAAGCGAGTAAGAATTGACGGCTCGGTGGACGTTCTTGAAAAAATGCTTCCCGTGTTGGATGCAATCGAGCAGGCAAGGCTTATGATAAAGGATGAGAGCACGCTTAGCGGTATCGCAATTATTCAGCGACAGCTTGACTCGTTGCTTGAGAACTTTGACGTTAAGATGTTTGATTCGCTCGGATTTGATTTTGACCCTAATTTGCATAATGCAATTATGGAAGAAGATGCGCCCCAGGAAAGCAAGGGCAAGGTAGTTAGAGTTTATCAGCAAGGCTATACGATTGGTGGAAAAATCTTAAGACACGCTGTCGTTATAGTTGGTAAATAAATAGGCTTTAAGCCAATTAAATTAGTAAAAAATTTTGGAGGATATAAAAAATGAGTAAGATTATAGGTATTGACCTTGGTACGACTAATTCGTGCGTAGCGGTATTAGAGGGTGGAGATCCGGTTGTAATTCCTAATTCGGAAGGTAGTAGAACTACTCCGTCCGTTGTAGGCTTTGCTAAGGACGGAGAGCGCTTAGTAGGTAGCGTAGCAAAACGTCAAGCGATTGCTAACGCAGGCAGAACCGTTGCCTCTATCAAGCGTGAAATGGGCGCTGATTACAAGGTGACTGTTGACGATAAAAAATATTCGCCGCAAGAAATTTCGGCTATGATTCTTAGCAAGCTTAAGCAGGATGCTGAGGCTTATCTTGGCGAAAAGATTACAGAGGCGGTAATAACAGTTCCGGCATACTTTACTGACGCACAGCGTCAAGCAACTAAGGACGCAGGTAAGATTGCAGGTCTTGACGTTAAGCGTATCATAAACGAGCCTACTGCCGCTGCTCTTGCATACGGACTTGACAAGGGACAAAACGCAAACCAAAAGGTATTTATCTATGACCTTGGCGGCGGTACGTTTGATATTTCTGTGCTCGAAATTGGCGACGGCGTATTCGAGGTTTTGGCGACAGCCGGCGACAACCGTTTGGGTGGCGACGACTTTGACCAAAAGATTATGGAGTACCTTATCGAGCAATTCAAGAAGGACAACGGAGTTGATCTTTCTAACGACCGTATGGCTATGCAAAGACTTAAGGATGTGGCTGAAAAGGCAAAAATCGAGCTTTCGTCGCTCCAAAAGACTACTATCAGCCTTCCGTTTATTGCAAATTCGCCCAACGGACCTATTCACCTTGAGTACGAAATGACCAGAGGCAAGTTCGATTCGCTTACATCTTCGCTTGTTGACAAGACTATCGCTCTTTGCAAGAGAGCTATGAGTGACGCTGGACTTTCTAATAGCGAAATCGGCAAGGTAATCTTGGTAGGTGGCTCTACCCGTATTCCGGCAGTAGTTGAAGCGGTTAAGAAGCTTTCGGGCAAGGAGCCGTTCAAGGGAATCAACCCCGACGAGTGCGTTGCGCTCGGTGCAGCTATACAGGCAGGCGTTTTGGCAGGAGAGGTAAAAGACGTTCTTCTTTTGGACGTAACTCCGCTTTCGCTCGGTATCGAAACGCTTGGTGGCGTATGTACAAGACTTATTGAGCGCAATACCACTATTCCGTTCAAGAAATCTCAAATTTTCTCGACTGCGGCAGACAATCAGCCGAGCGTAGATATTCACGTATTGCAAGGCGAAAGAGAATTTGCTAAGGACAATAAGACGCTTGCACGTTTTGAGCTTACCGGTATTCCGCCTGCACCGCGTGGTATTCCGCAAATCGAAGTAACCTTTGATATTGACGCTAACGGTATCGTACACGTTTCGGCAAAAGACCTTGGCACAAACAAGGAGCAGCACGTTACTATTACCGCATCAAGCAATCTCAGCGAGGAACAAATCAACGACGCTATTAAGGATGCTGAAAAGTTTGCAGAAGAAGACAAGAAGCGTAAGGACCTTGTTGATGCTAAGAACCACGCAGACGTTATGATAGGCTCTATCGAAAAGGTGCTTAACGAAAATGGCGACAAGGTTGCAGATGATGACAAGGATACTCTTAACAAGCGTATAGAGGAGCTTAAGGAAGCGCTTAAGTCTGATAATGCTGAAGAAATCAAAGAAAAAACTCAGCAGCTCGAAAAGGCTTCGGGAGAAGTATTCACAAAGCTTTATCAAGCGGCTGCTCAAAACGCTCAACAGTCTGACGACAGCGAAGTAAAAGTAGAAGACATGGGCGAAAATAACTAATATCGAAAGGAATAATGGATAAATCTTATTATGACATTTTAGGCGTAAGCAAAACTGCTACGCAGGATGAAATAAAATCCGCTTACAAGAAGTTGGCGTTTAAGTATCACCCGGACCGAAATTCGGGTGATGCTTCGGCTGCCGAAAAGTTTAAGGAAATCAACGAAGCGTATCAAACACTTAGTGATGCAGATAAGCGCGCTCAGTATGACAATCCGACTCAAGGCTTTGGCGGCTTTGGCGGCGGTGGAGGATTCGGCGGCTTTGGTGGCTTTGGCGGCTTTGGCGGCGGAGAGTCTATTTTTGACAATATATTCAACTTCTTCGGAGGAGGCGGCAACGCTCGCGCGCAAGGAAGGGATGTTTCGGCTCACGTTACGCTTACCTTTGAGGAGGCGGCGTTTGGCGTGCAAAAAGAAATCTCGGTCAATAGAACTGAGCCTTGTTCTGCGTGCAAAGGCACAGGCGCAAGAAATGGGACAGAATATACCAAGTGTACCAACTGTAACGGCAACGGCAAGGTAAGATTCGTTCAAAACACTCCGTACGGTCAAATGGCTAGCGAAAGAGTGTGCCCCAAGTGCGGTGGCGCGGGCAAGATTATTAAGGAGACGTGCAGCAAGTGCGGTGGCAAGGCGTACGTCAGAGTTAATACCAAGCTCAAGCTTACTTTCCCGCCCCTTATGGAGAACGGCCACGTAGTTACCGTTCGCGGCGAAGGCGATAAAATCAAAAACGGCACGCCGGGTGACTTGCAAATTTCTTTGACCGTAACTCCGCACAAGCTGTTTACGCGCAAAAGCGCCGACTTGTATATGACGTACCCCATCACTATTATTCAGGCAATGCTTGGCGACAAGGTAAAGGTTCCTGCGCTTAAGGGCGATCCTATAGCTATGACGATTCCTGAAGGAACGCAAAGCGCAACCACCATTAAGCTGCGTGGCGCGGGCGTGGATACGGGCAAGCGCAAGGGCGATATGTATGTTAAGCTCGTTGTTGACGTTCCGAAGAATCTTACAAGAGAGCAAAAGGAAAGAGCGAAGGAGCTTGATAAGCTAATCAAAGAGAATCAATACGATTCGGTAAAAAACTTTAATAGAAGGTAAAAATGGAATATTTACAATTTACGGTATGTACTTCCACGGCTGCAAGCGACATTGTAGCCGTTACGCTTATAGAACATGGTAGCGAGGGCGTGAGCATAAAGGATCCGTCCGATTTTGCTGAGCTCTATAAGGGGGGTATTATTTGGGATTACATAGACGAAAGCCTGCTTACGACAGACAAAAGAGTGTACGTAAGCGGCTTTTTTGAACTCGGATTAGATACCTCGGCAATATATGAGGACTTGGAATTTATTAGACAAAACAGCGATGGCGATGTAGGCTCGCTAGAGGTTTCTACTAAGGTTATTAAGTCCGAGGATTGGGAAAACGTATGGAAACAGTATTATCAGCCTATCGAAATCGACAAGGTGGTAATTGTTCCAAAATGGATAGATAGAAAAAACGACGGACTTGTAGAGATAAAAATAGATCCCGGTATGGCGTTTGGTACGGGTAGTCACGAAACGACTTCGATGTGTATCAAGCTGCTTAACGCTATTGATTTGGCAAATAAGCA
>JAFVXL010000033.1 GCA_017501145.1 Clostridia bacterium
AGCTACGGTAAAGTCGCTTTCGCCCGAAGAATTAAAAAACGCTCAGTCCGAGATAATTTTGTCTAACACATATCATTTATATATGCGTCCTGGACATAAGCTTGTAGAAAAAGCCGGTGGCTTGCATAAATTTATGGCGTGGGATAGACCTATTTTGACGGATAGTGGCGGATTTCAGGTATTTTCTCTCGCTGAGCTTAATAAAATTAATGATGATGGCGTGACTTTTAGATCACATCTTGACGGAAGTAAGCATCTTTTTACTCCCGAAAAGGCGATGGAAATTCAGGAGTCTTTGGGTGCAGATATCATAATGGCTTTCGATCAATGCACTAAGTACGGGACTTCGTATAAGGATTCTAAATTGGCGATGGAACGCACTCTTTCTTGGTTGGAGCGTTGCGTCAATTATAAATCGCGTGACGATCAAATGCTATTCCCGATAGTCCAAGGCAACATGTACAAGGATCTTAGAATAGAGTCGCTTAAGCGTACAGTTGAATTTGCTCAATGCGGATTGCAATAGGTGGTCTTAGCGTGGGCGAGCCGAAAAACATTATGTATGAAATTTTAGACGAAATGCGTCCGCATTTGCCCGAAAATATGCCTAGGTATCTTATGGGTGTAGGTAGTCCAGACTGTCTTGTCGAAGGATTTTTACGCGGAATTGATATGATGGATTGCGTTTTGCCGACAAGAATTGCTCGTAACGGCACAGCTTTCTCGTCTAAGGGAAGAATTGTCGTTCGCAACGCAAGCTACAAGGAAGATTTCACTCCGCTTGACGAAAATTGTGATTGCTATTGCTGCTCTAATTACTCTAAGGCTTACCTTAGACATTTGATTAACGCTGACGAAATTTTAGGCGGAAGGATGCTTAGCCTTCATAACATTAGTTACCTTATTAATCTTACGCGTAGAATTAGAGAGGCAATTATGCAAGATAGATTTGGAGATTTTTGTGAGGAGTTCCGCAATAGCGCTGAATATAACAATTAGAGCTTAAAATTTATAATAAAAATTAAAAATTAGTAAAAAGTGTATTAAAAACGCTTGCTAATATATCAATATTTATGTATAATGTATAAGTTGTGACTCGTATGTTCCGCTGGTTTTGGAAAAAGAAATTAAGAACATAACGCAAAAAGGAGGTTTAGTCATGAATATTATTGAACAGTTAGGAAAAGAGTACATGAAAAAAGAAATCCCCGAATTTAACGTTGGCGATACCGTAAGAGTATACGTTAAGGTTGTCGAGGGAAACAGAGAAAGACTTCAGGCTTTCGAAGGAATTGCTATCGCTCGTAAGCACGGTGGTCTTAACGAAACCTTTACCGTTAGACGTGTTTCGTTCGGTGTTGGTATCGAAAGAACTTTCCCGTTGCATTCGCCGCGTATCGACAGAATCGAGGTTGTTAAGAAGGGTCGCGTTCGCAGAGCAAAGCTTTACTATTTACGTAAGCTTTCCGGCAAGGCTGCTAAGATTGTTGAAAAGAAATAATTTACTTAAAAAGATAAATACTCACTTTGGTACTAAAGTGAGTATTTTTTCTTATACGCCGAATTCGCTTTTTAGCTTTTTTATGATTTTATTTTCGAGTCGCGAAATTTGCACTTGTGAAACGTTAAGAACGCGCGCGACTTCGCTTTGGGTTTTGTCGCGGTAGTATCTAAGTATGATAATTTTTTTATCGCGCTCGTCAAGCGAAGAAATTATTTGCTTTAGTAAAATTTTATCAATACTTTCGTCGCCATTATTGTTATCGGCAATTTTGTCTAGAATTGACAAATTGTTTTCATCATCTGTTTTTTCGTATAAAGATATAGGAAACTTAGCGGAGTCCATAGCAAACACAACTTCTTGCGGTTCGATTTTGAACTCGTTAGAAATTAGCTCAACAGTTGGAGATTCGTTATATTTAGCCTTATAATCTCTAATGAAGTATGCTATTTTTGCAGCTAAAGCTTTTGTTGACCTTGATATTTTTATATATCCATCGTCGCGCAAAAAACGCTTAATTTCGCCCGAAATCATAGGTACGGCGTACGTTGAAAACCTAACGTTAAATTGAGTCGAAAAGTTTTTTATTGCTTTAAGAAACCCAATGCAACCGAGTTGATATAGGTCTTCGTACTCTACGCCCTTGTTTTTGTAGTGGCGCACGATGCTTTTTATTAGAGGGGAATGTTCTAATATTAGCGTTGATTTCGCGTTTTCGTCACCGTCTTGTGATAAGGCAATAAGTCTTAAATTTTCTTCGTTGCTAAGCAATCTAATTACCCCTACATTGAGAATTTATTGCTTTGGACATTTTTACAACAAGACCTTTATCGCCGTTTGGTGCTACCAATAACGTATCCATAAATGTTTCCATGAC
>JAFVXL010000034.1 GCA_017501145.1 Clostridia bacterium
AAATTAATACTTTATTTCGCTTGACAAATATTGACAGTGTGTATTATTTTAGTATAATGCAGTATTCTGCCGCTTTAGCGTTTTTTATTGAACAATATTAAAGGAGATTATAAATGTCCGAAAGAACCATTAGAAAGATTAAGTACGGCAACACCGAGAGACTTTCGTTTGCGCAATGCCAAGAAGTTATCGAAATGCCGCAGCTTATCGAAGTGCAGAAGGCTTCTTACACCGACTTTTTGGAGCACGGAATAGGCGAAGTTCTCAAAGATTTTTCGCCCATAACCGACTTTTCGGGTAGAATTGCTCTTCATTTTTTGGATCACCGTCTTGACGAAAAGACAAAGTACAGCGAAAAGGAGTGCAAAGACCGTGACGCAACCTTTGCAGCTAGCCTTAGAGTAAAGGTTAGACTTGAGGTCTATGATGAAAACGGTGACGTAGCAAGCGCTATGGACCAAGAAGTATTCATGGGTGACCTTCCGCTTATGACGCCCAACGGCTCGTTTATTATTAACGGCGCCGAGCGTGTTGTAGTAAGTCAGCTCGTTCGTTCGCCTGGCGTGTACTTTGATTTGCAAAAGGATATCAAGACAGGTCAGGCATATTATGCCGCAACAAATATCCCGTCTCGTGGCGCTTGGCTCGAATTCCAAGAAGATGCGTCCGGTATGCTTTGGGTACACGTAGACAGAACGCGTAAAGTTCCGGCTACGGTGCTTTTGCGTGCCCTTTCCGCTACCCAAACGGAAAACAAGTTCGGTTCGGACGAAGATATCATTAAGATTTTCCACGGCGAAAAGCTTATTGTGGACACTTGCGAAAAGGATACTACCAAGACGGAGGACGAAGGTCTTATCGAGCTTAATCGCAAGCTCCGTCCCGGTGAAGTTCCTAACGTAGATAGTATTCGCACGTACGTGGATGGTCTTATGTTTGACCGCAGAAAGTACGACCTTTCTAGAATCGGTAGATATAAGTTTAACAAAAAGCTCGCTTTAAGAGCAAGAATTGCCGGCAAGGTTGCTTACGAGGATATCGTAGACGGCGACGGCGTTGTTTATGCAACGAAAGGTCAGGTTATTGACGAGTCCACCGCATTCAAAATTCAAAACAGCGGCATAAACGAGGTTAAGGTTGCAATTGCTTCCGAGCCGTATTATCACGTAGTAATAGGTAACAATATGGTGGAAATCAACGATTATATCGATTGCAATCCGCTTGACCTTGGTATAAACGAAATGGTTCATTATCCCACCCTTAAGGCGCTTATGGACCAAGCAGCTTCGCCCGAGGAGCTTATGGGCTTGGTTGCAAAGAGCGTTGATGACCTTATCGTTAAGCATATTCTTATCGACGACGTAATTAGCACCATCAATTATATTATCGGACTTAGATACGATATCGGATTTGTTGATAATATCGACCACCTTGCTAACCGTCGTGTTCGTAGCGTAGGCGAGCTTTTGCAAAATCAATTCCGTATCGGTATCGCTAGACTTGAGCGCGTTATTAGAGAAAGAATGCAAATTCAGCAAGATAGCGAGCTTACTCCGCAAAACCTTATCAATATTCGTCCCGTGGCTAGTGCAATCAAGGAATTCTTTGGATCTAGCCAATTGTCGCAGTTCATGGACGAAACAAACCCCATTGCTGAGCTTACTCATAAGCGCAAGCTTTCGGCGCTCGGCCCCGGCGGTCTTAATAGAGAAAGAGCGTCCTTTGAAGTTCGTGACGTACACTATACCCACTATTCGCGTATGTGTCCTATCGAAACTCCTGAAGGACAAAATATCGGTCTTATCTCGTCGCTTAGTAGCTACGCGCGTATCAACGAATACGGCTTTATCGAAGCTCCGTACCGCAAGGTGGACAAGGTAAATAAGCGTGTTATTCCGGGCGCAGAGGGCGTAGAATATCTTGCAGCTGACGAAGAAGACAGATACACCGTTGCGCAAGCTAACGAGCCGCTTGACGAGAATAACTGGTTTGTTAACGAGCGTGTTCTTATGCGCTATAGAGAAGATATTGCAGAACGTCCGAGAGACGAAATCGACTATATGGACGTTTCGCCCCGTCAGATGATATCGGTAGCAACTGCGCTAATTCCTTTCCTTGAAAACGACGATACCAACCGCGCGCTCATGGGATCTAACATGCAGCGTCAGGCGGTTCCCCTTCTTAAGCCCGAGGCTCCTATCGTAGGAACGGGTATAGAGCATAAGATTGCGTACGACTCAGGCGTAATGGTAATCAGCCGTAAGGCAGGTACTGTTGTGTACGTAGACGCAGATACCATCAAGGTAGAAGAAGAAGACGGAGCGATTGCATCTTATACGCTTAAGAAGTTCCAAGCATCCAACCAAGGCACTTGCATTAACCAAAGACCTATCGTATGTAAGGGACAGGTTGTTAAGGCGGGTGAGGTTTTGGCTGACGGACACTCTACTCAAAACGCTGAGCTTGCTCTTGGCCGTAACATTTTGGTCGGCTTTATGTCGTGGGAGGGTTACAACTACGAGGACGCAATTCTTATCAGCGAAAAGATTGTAAAAGACGACGTATTTACTTCTATCCATATTGAAGAACACGAAATTGAAGCGCGTGATACTAAGCTCGGTGAAGAAGAAATTACGAGAGATATTCCTAACGTAGGCGAAGACGCTCTTAAGAATCTTGACGAGGACGGTATCATAAGAATTGGCGCAGAAGTAAATTCGGGCGACATCTTGGTAGGTAAGGTAACTCCTAAGGGCGAAACCGAGCTTACTCCAGAAGAAAGACTTCTTAGAGCAATTTTCGGTGAAAAGGCGCGTGAGGTTAGAGATACTTCGCTCAAAGTTCCGCACGGCGAAGGCGGTATCGTAGTAGACGTTAAGATATTCACTAGAGCTAACCGCGACGAAATGAGCCCGGGCGTAAATAAGCTTGTTCGTGTATATATTGCGCAAAAGCGTAAGATATCCGTAGGCGACAAGATGGCGGGCCGTCACGGCAACAAGGGTGTAATTTCGAGAATTTTACCGCAAGAGGATATGCCGTTTATGGCAGACGGTACGCCCCTTCAAATCGTGCTTAATCCGCTTGGCGTACCTTCGCGTATGAATATCGGACAGGTGCTTGAGGTTCACCTTGGACTTGTTGCTAAGTCGCTTGGCTGGAAGGTTGCTACACCGACCTTCGATGGCGCTCTCGAGAGTGATATTCATGATCTTTTGAAGGAAAATGGCTTTACTACCGACGGTAAGGTTGACGGTAAGATCCAAATGTATGACGGACGTACGGGTGAGCCGTTCGAAAACCGTTCGACGGTAGGATATATGTATATGATTAAGCTTATCCACCTTGTAGACGACAAGATTCACGCAAGATCTACAGGTCCGTACTCGCTCGTAACTCAACAACCGCTTGGCGGTAAGGCTCAGTTCGGCGGACAGCGTTTTGGTGAAATGGAAGTTTGGGCGCTTTATGCATATGGCGCGGCTAACATCTTGCAAGAAATCATGACAGTTAAGTCCGACGACGTAGTAGGCAGAGTTAAGACGTACGAATCTATCGTTAAGGGTCTTAATATGACTGAGCCGGGAATTCCCGAATCGTTTAAGGTTCTTATCAAGGAGCTTCAATCGCTTGCTCTTGACGTTAAGGTTCTTACTGAGAACAAGGAAGAAGTTGGTATTCGTGAGCTTATCGAGGACGAAATTGATAACGAAATGCCTGAAGAACGTAAGCCTTACGATCATCGTGAGTTCAACTTCGACGACGAAGAACTTGATCTTGGCGAAGGCAGCGTATTCGATGAAGATATTTCGCTTGATGACGATCTTGACGGAATGAGTATTTTGGATGACGAGCTTGAGCTTGACGATCCGTTTGCTGACAAAAAATTGGACGATCTTGATGACGAAGATTTGTTTGATTTTGACGACAAGAACTGAGCTGATAGGAGGAGATAATAATGTTTGAATTAAATAATTTCGATTCCATGCAAATTGCAATAGCTGGCCCCAACAAAATTAGAGAGTGGTCGCACGGCGAGGTTACTAAGTCGGAAACCATAAACTATCGTACCCAAAAGCCCGAAAGAGACGGCTTGTTTTGCGAAAGAATTTTCGGGCCTACCAAGGACTGGGAGTGCTATTGCGGCAAATATAAGCGTGTTAGATATAAGGGCGTTGTTTGCGACAAGTGCGGCGTAGAGGTTACTAAGGCTAAGGTTCGTCGTGAACGTATGGGACACATTGAGCTTGCAGCTCCCGTAACTCATATTTGGTATTTTAGAGGCGTTCCTAGCCGTATCGGCTTGCTCTTAGATATTCCGCCCAAGGCGCTTGAGCAGGTAGTTTACTTTGCGTCGTTCATCGTTCTTGATCCGGGCGAAACCGACCTTGTATACAAGCAAGTTCTTTCGGACGCTCAGGTGGTGGACGCGCAAGAAAAGTTTGGACCTAAGTCGTTCAGAGTGGGCATGGGCGCAGAAGCTATCAAGGAGCTTTTGGCTCACGTTGACCTCGAAATAGAATATAAAGAAATTAAGGATATAGTTAATAACTCTACCGGACAAAAGAAGGTTAAGGCAATTAAGCGTCTTGATATTTTGGATGCCTTCTTAAAGAACGGTACCGATCCCACGTGGATGGTACTTGACGTATTGCCCGTTCTTCCCCCCGAGCTTCGCCCCATGGTGCAGCTTGATGGCGGTAGATACGCAACGAGCGATCTTAACGATCTTTATCGTAGAGTTATCAATAGAAACAACCGTCTTAAGAAGCTTCTTGAAATCAGAGCTCCCGACATCATTATCCGTAACGAAAAGCGTATGCTCCAAGAGGCAGTTGACTCGCTTATCGACAACGGTAGACGCGGCAAGGCAGTGTCTGGTGCAGGCAATCGTGAGCTTAAGTCTCTTAGCGGACTCTTAAGAGGTAAGCAGGGTAGATTTAGACAAAATCTTCTTGGTAAGCGTGTTGACTATTCCGGACGTTCGGTTATCGTAGTTGGACCTGAGCTTAAGA
>JAFVXL010000035.1 GCA_017501145.1 Clostridia bacterium
GTCCGTCTGTGTTCACCACAAAATTTTCGGTTTTATTTTCATTTTCGTTCATAGCTTGCTTGGTAAGCTTGATGGAATTTTGCTCTAATAAGGAAATAACTTCTTCCATTTCCTCTGCGCTCGGACTGAATTGTGCAATTTTATCGTTTACTTGGTCATAGGTAAGTCCATTAGTCGAACCCAAAATAATCAAATCACCCACAGCCTCAAGTAATTTTGCGCTTAACTTAGACGCTTGTTTTTCAGCCATAATAACCTCCGTTTTTTTTCATTTGCTTTAGTTGCTTTTCTACGTTGTTTAACTTCTTCAAAATTTCAAAATCTTTTGTTTGCTCATATTGAGTGGCAAGCTTTTCCTTTTGATTTTCTAAGCTACGGCGTTTAATCAAGCTTACACACTCGTCAAATTTTTTCTTGTCGTCGCTTATGCTAAAGTTGTAGTTAACAATCTTGGATATATACTCTTCATTAATTCCATCAGCCCTATTAAACATTGACTGCAAGGTGTATCCATTTTTGTACTTCTCTAACGCTAAGTTGTACGCAAGCATCGCCTGCTCACTAGTTAAATGCGGAAACACATCTTCCGCAAAATCAGCGAACGGCATTTCGTTAATAAGAGACGCTAATACGAATTCTTCCGCAGCAACAAGCGAATCAGTTGTCTTCGTATCATTTTGTGTTTGAATTTCTTCTTCGTATGTCAATTCCGCCTGTTTCATTAGAATTGCCATCGAATATCCCGTAAGATTATGAATATGCTTAATGTATTCCTCTTGTTCAACGGGATTATCAAGTTTTTTAATAATCTTAATTGCTTCTACTGCAAATTTACTTTTCCCATCAGGATCGTCAAAATCATAAGAAGAAGCAAGTGTATCAATCTTAAAGGTAGTAAGCGTAACTGCCGACGAAAGTAAGTCTTTGTATCCATCCGCGCCGTAATTTTTTATCACATCATCAGGGTCTAATCCTTCGGGAAGCTTTACTACTCTAACGTTAAGCCCAACGGATTCGAGAATATCCAGTCCCCTAAGAGTAGCTTTTTGTCCAGCTCCGTCACCGTCGTAACTTATGTAAATTTTGTTGGTATAGTTCTTTAACTGTTTAGCTTGTTCAAGCGTGAGCGAAGTACCCATACTTGCAACAACATTCTCAAATCCCGCCTTAAAAAGCGAAATCGTATCCATATACCCTTCGGTAATAATTATGCTGTCAATTCCGTCACGCTGCTTCTTTTTTTTGACAAGATTAAGCGAAAAAAGAACCTTTGACTTATCAAAAAGTATCGTTTGTGTTGAATTGCGGTATTTAGCAAATTTAGCATCTTTTTCGAGCAATCTTCCGCCAAAAGCAACAACGCTACCATACGGATTTATGATAGGAATAATCAATCTGTTCATAAATACGTCATAATACGAATCAGCGCTTTGTTCAGCAATACCTGCTTCTTTCATTTCAGCGTAGGTATAACCCTTGCCCTTTAGAAATTCAAGCATTTCGCTCCGACCGAGTGAAAATCCAATACCAAACTTTGTGACCATGGACTCGATTTGACGTTGCTTAACATATTGTTGCGCAATTTTTGCAGATGGCGACCTTAAATTATCGTGATAATGCAAAGCCGCGTCACGCATAAGCATAGACAAACGCTCTTTTTTCTTCTTGATATCGGAGGAATTTTTGTCTTTTTTGAACTCAGGCACAGTCATATGAGCAGCATCTGCCAAAATACGTATCGCATCGCCACTTTCTACGCTTTCAATCTTTTTTACAAATGTAATAGCGTTTCCACCTTCATGACAACCGTAGCAATAATATAACTGTTTATCGGGATTTATTTGAAATGACGGCGTTTTTTCATGATGAAATGGGCAGCAGGCCCAATAGCTGTTACCCTTTTTCGTAAGCGAAACGTACTTTGATGCTACATGCACCAAATCAGTTTTAGATAAAAGTTCGTCAAGCCAATCTCTATCCAATTGCTCGCCTATATCCCCCAGTTTTTTGGTATCGTTATATTTTGATAGACCATTACAGCGTAACGGTCGCTCATAGATGCAATATGATCACAAACCTTTTGCTCTAAAGAGCTATCCATATCAAGCAATGACTTAGGCAACAAATCCTTGTTCCTATAGTAATACTCGAATAGATATTTGATCATATCTACTGCCTTACTTTCTTCAGTTTTTGCTCGGCTCTTAAAGTAAACGTTTTCGAATAAAAAAGTTCTTAAGCCATTTATATATTCAATAAATTCTTCGCTTGGCGAAATTTCTTGCTTACCAAAACTATGATTTATTATGTCCAAAATCATATTATTGATACGTTCGCCGTGTGACAGTCCAACATTATTAAGAAAAACCTTAGGAATATCTTCTCTCTTAATAATTTTACCCGTTATAGCATCGTCAATATCGTGATTTATGTACGCAATTCTATCACTCCAAGAAACGATAACGCCTTCATTAGTGCTCGACTTGCAGTCTGACGGATGATTCAAAATTCCGTCACGTACTTCAAAACATAAATTCATGCCCTTGCCGCTATACTCAAGCTTGTCCACAATTCTAAGCGATTGCTCATTGTGTCTAAAGTGCGTGAAGCTATTAAGAGCACGTTCACCGGCGTGCCCGTACGGAGTATGGCCAAGATCGTGACCGAGCGCAATAGCTTCGGTAAGATCCTCGTTCATCCTAAGAGCGCGCGCAATCGACCTAGCAATTTGACTTACCTCTAAGGTGTGAGTAAGCCTAGTTCTATAATGGTCGCCTTCCGGCGAAAGAAAAACCTGTGTCTTGTGCTTAAGTCGTCTAAATGCTTTGCAATGCAAAATTCTATCGCGATCACGCTGAAAATCAGTTCTTATCGGACACGGCGTAATAGGCGAAAGCCTACCTTTAGAATTTCGCGCTTTTGTCGCATAAGGCGAAAGAAATTCGTCTTCTATTTGGTGTGTAATTAAAGAATAGTCCATTAAAACACCGCTCAAAATACATGTCTTATATTCACCGCAAGGACGACACTAAAATAAGCGCCGCCCTTGCTAAACATAAACTTTAGGTTAGATTAGTTACGGGGAAAGTTGATTGCTGCCTGTGCCGCTGCAAGTCTTGCAATAGGAACGCGGTACGGAGAGCAAGAAACGTAAGAAAGACCTGTTCTATGGCAGAAAGCAATAGTCGTAGGATCTCCACCGTGTTCTCCGCAAATACCGAGCTTGATCTCCGGTCTGGTCTTCTTGCCCTTCTCGCAAGCGATTTGAACGAGCTGACCTACGCCGTTTTCGTCAATCTTAGCAAACGGATCGTTTTCAAAAATCTTCTTAGCATAATATTCGTTGAGGAACTTAGCAGCATCGTCACGGCTAAAGCCGAAGGTCATCTGAGTAAGGTCGTTGGTACCAAACGAGAAGAATTGAGCTTCTTGCGCGATCATATCAGCAGTAAGAGCTGCGCGCGGGATTTCAATCATTGTACCTACAAGGTAATTAAGATTTGCATTTTCTCTTGCTATAACAGCATCAGCGGTCTTAACAACGATATCCTTAACGTACTTAAGCTCTTTAACATCACCAACAAGCGGAATCATGATTTCGGGAACGATATTGTAGCCCTTCTCGCGATTTACCTCGATAGCTGCTTCAATAACTGCAGTAGTTTGCATTTCTGCAATTTCGGGATAAGTTACGCTAAGACGGCAACCGCGGTGTCCCATCATGGGGTTGAACTCATGGAGTCCTTCAATAGTACTCTTAAGCTCTTCGAACGGAAGATTCATTTCCTTAGCAAGCAACATAATATCTTCATCTGCATGCGGTACGAATTCGTGAAGCGGCGGATCAAGGAATCTAATAGTAGCCGGTCTGCCTTCGAGCGCTTCGTAAATACCCTTAAAGTCGTGCTTTTGCATAGGAAGAAGCTTAGCAAGAGCCTTTTTGCGCTCGTCAACGTTCTTGCTTACGATCATTTCGCGCATTGCCATAATACGATCGGAATCGAAGAACATATGCTCAGTTCTGGTAAGACCGATACCTTCAGCGCCAAACTTAACTGCTTGAGCAGCATCCTTGGGCGAGTCAGCATTGGTACGAACCTTAAGAACGCGATACTTATCAGCCCAATCCATAATGGTCTTAAAGTCGCCGGTAAGCGAAGCCGGCTCGGTTTCGATCTTGCAGTCATAAATGTTACCGGTGCTTCCGTCCAAGCTCATCCAATCGCCTTCGCGCATAGTCTTGCCTGCGATAACAATGATCTTCTCGTCTTCGTCAATTTTAGTAATTTGTTGGCAACCGGATACGCAGCAAGTTCCCATACCACGAGCAACTACCGCTGCGTGCGAAGTCATACCACCACGAGCTGTCAAGATACCTTGACAAACGTTCATACCTTCAATATCCTCGGGACTTGTTTCAAGTCTAACGAGAATAAGCTTAGCATTTTTGTCAGCTTCCTTAATTTCGCAAGCGCGCTCAGCCGTAAATACGATTTGACCGCACGCTGCGCCAGGAGATGCGGGAAGCGCGGTGCTGATTGCTTTAGCGTCTTTAAGAGCCTTAGCTACGAATTGCGGGTGAAGCAAAGCGTCAAGCTGCTTGGGATCGATCATGCAAAGCGCTTGCTTTTCATCAATCATACCTTCTTCTACAAGGTCAACTGCAATCTTAAGAGCAGCCTTAGCAGTACGCTTACCGTTACGAGTTTGGAGCATATAAAGCTTGCCTTCTTCGATGGTAAACTCCATATCCTGCATATCTCTATAGTGATTTTCGAGCTTATTGCAAATAGCAAGGAACTCGTTATAGATAGCTTCGTTTTGAGCCTTAAGCTCGTCAATCTTTTTGGGAGTTCTGATACCTGCAACAACGTCCTCGCCTTGAGCGTTCATAAGATATTCACCAAAAAGACCCTTTTCGCCGGTGGAAGGATTGCGAGTAAACGCAACGCCAGTACCCGAAGATTCACCTTTATTGCCGAATACCATTATTTGAATATTTACTGCAGTACCCCAGCTGTACGGAATTTCGTGCATTCTGCGGTAAGTATTAGCGCGGGGGTTGTCCCAAGAACGGAATACAGCCTTCGTTGCTTCAAGAAGCTGAACGTGCGGATCTTGCGGGAATTCAACGCCTTGATTCTTTTTGTAATTTGCCTTAAACAAAGCAACGATTTCTTTAAGATCATCTGCGGTAAGATCGGTATCCGCCTTACATCCCTTAGCAC
>JAFVXL010000036.1 GCA_017501145.1 Clostridia bacterium
ATTTTTCAAAAACTCTCATATTGGGAGTTGTTTTTCTAGTGTCTAATAGCTTAGTTTTGCTACCACTTAGCATATCGGCTATTATTCGGGTATAACTTGCGATACCGCTCATACGCTGCAAATAATTAAGCGCTGTTCTTTCTCCCGAAAGTAAAACTCTAATATCACCTCTAACTACGGCAAGCTTTTGACCTTTAGCTACACGATCTCCATCATTAGTAAAAAACTCAATTTCCGTGTTAGAATCCAAAAGCTTAAACGTTCTTTCAAATACGCATAAACCTGCAATAACGCCATCTTGCTTACAAATAAGATCTACTTCACCTTTTTGATAATTGCGCATCACAGAATTAGTTGTTATATCTTCACTAGTAATATCCTCTCTAATCGCACGTAAAATCAATTCGTCAGCGTTAGATATCATAGTTATATTATTCATGGCTACTCTCCTTAATTGCATTCAAAACCATTTCTTTGTATGCAATTTCATAGTTTTCGTAGATATTTTTGTCTATATTCAAACTAATTTCTTTGTTATGTCTGACATAATCAGTGTTAATATTGAGCGCAGCACGTTTCGCAAAAACAATACTCTCTAACAGCGAATTGCTCGCAAGACGGTTTTTGCCATGCACGCCATTGCACGCAGTCTCTCCTATTGCATAAAGTCTACTCATAGATGATTTGCTATTAGTGTCAACGTCAATACCGCCCATATAATAATGTTGAGACGGCACTACTGGAATAGGCTCTTTGGTTGCGTCATATCCTTTGTCAAGGCAATATTTATAAATATTCGGGAATCGAGTTTTAATTTTACTCTCACCTATACCTACAAGCGACAACCAAACGTGCTCACTCCCCTCTTTTTCCATTTCGTTAAAAATCGCCTTAGCCACAACGTCACACGGCAAAAGCTCATCAACAAAACGCTCGCCCTTGGAGTTGATAAGTATAGCACCTTCTCCACGCACAGACTCAGAAATAAGAAATCTCCTACCGGGTTCTTTTGTATAGAAGGACGTGGGATGAATTTGAATATAATCAATATTTCTAAGCTTAATATTGTGCTTTAATGCAAGCGCAATAGAATCACCTGTAAGATGGCGGTAGTTAGTTGAATTCTTAAACAATCCGCCTATTCCACCCGTTGCAAGCACTGTATAATCAGCCGAAATAGCAACATATTCACCTTTTTCATCATGGCCTATTATGCCGTAGCACTCGTTGTCTTGACAAATGAGGTCCACCATAGTGAACTTTTCTATTATCGTCACGTTTTCTTTTGTCCTAACAGCATCAAGTAAGCGCGAAGTAATTTCATTGCCCGTTTCATCTTCGTGATAAAGTATGCGCGGTCTGGAATGTGCGCCTTCTTTTGTATATGCAAAAGATTGTCCATCCATCTCAAAACGAACACCGTACGAAACAAGGTCGTTAATTACGTCGGTAGAATTCTTAATCATTATTTCTACAGATTCAGGATCGTTTTCGTAATGACCAGCTTTAAGAGTGTCATTATAGAACGACTCAAAATCGTTTTCATTGCGCATTACGCAAATACCACCCTGCGCCAAAAACGAATCGCTTTGCGTTCCGTCGTCCTTAGTAACGACAATAATATTTTTATCTTCAGGAAGATTAAGCGCACAAAACAAACCTGCAACGCCACTTCCCACAATAACAATATCTGTTTTCATAATTTATTTTGCAAGCTCCAACATTTTATCAAGAGGTTTAAGCGCCTTAAGGCGAATTTCTTCACTAACCTCAACAACATTATTTTCTTTCTCTAGCACCGAAAGTACGCTTTCGAGAGTGTTAAATTTCATATCCTGACAACACGGACGAGGATTAGTAAAATAAAAACGCTTATTGGGATTATCAAGCATAAGCTGATATTCTACTCCATATTCGGTACAAATAATAAACTCATCATTTGCGCTATTCTTTGCATAAGAAATAATTCCCGCTGTGCTGCCTATATAATCAGAAAGCTCCAAAATTTGCGGCTCACACTCAGGATGCGTCAATACGAGCGCATTAGGATGAAGTCTCTTTTGTTCCAAAAGCTGCTCTGCAGTCAAAGCAGCGTGTATCGGACAACATCCGTCATTGAGAATAACGTTCTTTTCGGGTACTTGCTTAGCCACGTATCCGCCCAAATTGCGATCAGGAATAAAGAATATGTTCTTATTGGGTAACGCTTTAACGATTTTTACAGCATTGGAAGACGTAACGCATACATCACTTTGGCATTTGAGCGCTGCAGTAGAATTAATATAGCATACCACCGCCAAATCATCGTATTTTGCTCTCATTTCCTCAATTACGCCCGGACGAACCATATGAGCCATAGCGCAGTCAGCCGTCATATCAGGCACCAGAACCTTCTTTTCGGGACACAAAATCTTTACGCTCTCACCCATAAATGATACGCCACAAAATACAATAAGCTTAGCATCGCTTTCTTTTGCCACCTTAGCAAGATTGAACGAATCCCCTACACAGTCGGCAATTTCTTGCACATCACTCGGCGCATAAAAATGCGCAAAAATCATAGCATTCTTTTCTTTCTTAAGTTGTTTGATTTTTTCTTTCATAACAAACCTTCCATTTTTTCGTTTGGGTAAATTTTACATCAAAAAAAATAAACTTCATATTAATTATATATCATAAGGTTTACATCTGTCAAGTTATCTGTAAACTTTTTTTGTATTAAAACAAATAATAATCCAAATAATAATCTATAATTAATTAGTTTACACATTGTTAAATAAAAAAATAAGGCAAACCAAAAACTTAGGCTCGCCTTATTTAATTATTTGACTATTATATTGTTGCGGGTACGAATAAGAAAACTCCAAACAACATAGTTACAACGATTGCAACGATAGAAACGTTCCAAACAGGCTTTTCCGTTTTAGTAATAGCCGCCTTAATAAGCTCGATAAGGTAAGCAACGATAGACATTACCGTGTACGAAATCATACCGATACCGATACCCTTAGTAATCGAGTACGAAAGCACCATTATTAAAATAGTAAGGAACGCGCTCGTAGCGTTGATAGCGTTATCAAAATTAACGTTTTTGATATTGTTTTTCATCATCAAAACGCCAACATAAATCAATGCAGATGCGGTTGCCGCGGACGGAATTACCGCAAACAAAGGCATAGCGAACATTGACAAGAAGAACAACGCCGCAGTCGTCAACGCCGTAAGGCCTGTTCTACCGCCAGCAGAAACGCCTGCGCCCGACTCAACGAAGGTAGTAACCGTCGAAGTACCAAGCACAGCGCCTGCACAAGTGGCAACAGCGTCAC
>JAFVXL010000037.1 GCA_017501145.1 Clostridia bacterium
CCTCATATTCGCCTGCGTTAGTTGCCTTGCTATCTCCGATTACATTGTAAGCGGTAAATACGTCAGCTACTGCAAATTCCGACTCGATAAGCTCGATTGCAAAATCTACGCTCTTTTCTTGTCCATTATAAGTAAACGGCTCAGTGTAGTTCCACACTACCTCAGCAACTACCTTTGCCTTGTTGATTACCCAAGCGCAAGTTTCGTTTGCTACCTCTACCTCGAAGTTATCTTCGTCGTAGGTGTATTGTGCTTGTGCCTCATATTCGCCTGCGTTAGTCGCCTTGCTATCTCCGATTACGCTGTAAGCGGTAAATACGTCAGCTACTGCAAATTCCGACTCGATAAGCTCGATTTCAAAATCTACGCTCTTTTCTTGTCCATTATAAGTAAACGGCTCAGTGTAGTTCCATACTACCTCAGCGTTTACAACTGCTTTATTGATGATAACGCTAAACTCAACTTCTCTTTCGATGCCGTATTGATCTTTTACAACAACCTTATATTCGCCGCTATCCTTAACAGAAACGACTTCGAGAGTGTCGCTAGTTGCGCCCTCAATAAGCTCGCCTTCAAAATACCACTTATATTCAAATTCGCCTGCTTTATCAGCTACAACCTTAAGGGTATGAGCTTGCTTGCTGTAAATAGCTTGCAATTCATTGCCTTCTTCGCCGTCTACGTAAGCCGCAACTTCAAATTCGGTTACGGGATAGAGAGCGATATCAGCGGTCGGCATAGTGGTTACTCTATTGCCGTCTTGGTCAACCCAGAACAAAATTTCTTCGTTGCTCGGAGCAAAACGCTCTACGTTAGCGCCGACAGGAAGGAGTCCTGCTCTTACAGCTTCGCCACCCACAACGTACTCTACCTTATAGATGTCCTTTGTGTTGATGCTAAGAGCAAGGTCTACTGTGTACTGAGTATCATTTAATACGTATAAGATGTTGCTTACGAAATTAGCGATAGACTCGTATCCTCTATTGCTAAGAACGGACGCAGCCTTATTGATAACCTTTTCGGGATCAAGCGTATAGCTGCCCTCGTGCGAGAACTTGCCGTTGGCATCATACATATCAAGAACGGAGCCGTTCTTAATGCTTTCGGGCAAATAATGAGCAAGTTTTTCTACGTATTCGATTACGGTATCGTAGATGTTGCCATAACCCTCGAGCTTCTCGATATAGCTATAAACCGTATCGTTAAAGGTGGTCGAATTAGCAAGAATATCTCTTATGGTTTCTGCATCATACTTAGCCCAATCAATTCTATTGAAGATTCCCAAAAGCTTATTAACTGCAGCCTCGAGCTTAGCAATTTCAAGCTTAGGTGCGATTGCGCTAAATCCCGGAACATGGTTAGTAAGGAAACTGAGCGCATCGTCATAAGTAAGGCCGCGATCTGCAAATCTTTGTGCGTACGAAGTAAGCGCGTTGATTATGCGGTCGATATCTGCCTTGTCAAGATTTACGTTAAGCACAGAACCGAAATAGTTGTTAAAGTATGTATAAATTGCATCTCCGTTAAGGAAAGCGTTAAACCACTTTTGATAATCTACGCTCTTAGCAAACTCCAAAAGCTCTTCAAACGAATACGAAGTTGCCTTATCAACAATTTCGCCGCCTGTCATGCCGAAAAGCGTAAAAATCTTATTCTTAAGCTCGTCGCTAATTTTGCCCGTTTCGGTAAGCTTCAAGAACGCGTCGCTTACTACACCGGGAACGTTAATGGTTACGCCAAGGTCGTTGCCGCTAAGAGTTACGTCAATAACCTGAGCTATAGCGCTAGCTGCCTTTTGAATTACCTGCGTGTCACCAAAAAATCCGAACGTAAGCGAAAAATCAATGTCACCGAAAGTAGTTTGCACTCCAATTTCAGCGCTAATAAGATTCTTGATCTGCTCAGCAGTCATATTAGCAATTTCATTGGGACGGGGCAAAATGCCTAAGATAACTTTAAGCGCGCTTGCGTTAATGCCGTCCTTCTTGGTATAAATGCTGGTGCCGTTAATAGATACGCCCTTGAACGCTTCGATAAGGTCTTTTACTCCAATGGACGGAGCCGAGCCACCGTTTTCCTTTACGGAAGTAACGTTTTCTTTCAAAACGGTTTCGCTCTTTTCTTTCCACTCAGCTGCGTATGCGCCTTTGTTGCTCGAAACATACTCGTCAATTTGAGCTTGAGTTGCGTTTTCGCCCAAGCTTGCTTGAGCTTCGGCAATCAAAACCTTCTCTTCCGCTTTAACGATAGCCTCGCCTACAACCTCATCAATTGCGCCCTCTATTTTTTCGTAGATTTCATTAAGCTCCTCTTCACCAAGAGCTCCATCCTTTTGCTGGCTTTCTACGTAAGTTCCGATAGCATACTCGAGCAACATATTGTACTCACCGTTTAGATAGCTATCAAGCTCATCAGGATTGCTCAAGCGATCAACCACGTAATTCTTGAACTCCTTAAGAGTGCCACTAAGGTTTGCGTCGTTCCAAAAGCTCTCGTCGATAGACGGAATTTCCGCCACCGGAGCTATTGTCATCGCAACCGGGCCGCCACCCAAAATGTTGCCCATTACGATCTCTTTTACTGCCGCAACCACACCGCTGACAAGACTGCTTATCTCACTCTTGTTAGCGTCAAGATACTCTCTGAAGTTATCGCTAAGCAAAAGCGACAACGAGTGGTCGGAGTAACTGAGCTCATACCAATCTGTAGAAACTGTTTGCACATTAAGATCTTCTGCCTTAGCCGACGTCGGAGCAATTGCGGTAACGCCGCAAAGCACCATCAAAACGGACAGCATGGCTACAAGAAGAATCTTAGCTTTTTTGCCAAACTTTTTCATATTGCTTTTCTCCTTTTATGATTTCTATCAAGTACATATCCAAAAGATAGTAATACCCATAGTTATACATACTAAATTCTAATACATTTTGTTTCATTTGTCAATAGATTTTCGACAATTTTTCATCCAAAATAGAAAGTATATTGTTTTTTTATATAATACGTGCATACAATACGTGCGCGCCTACGCGTATACGCGCGAATATTTCGCAAATATTTACTTTATTTGCCAACAAAAAAAACGCACCGTCTTTTGTAAACGATGCGCCAAAAAAGTCAAAACCTATTTTCCTTGCTTAGCTAGCCTTAGAGTATTGTGCCACGCTTCCGTCTTGCACGTTCATAACGATAATCATTTCATCTTCGGGATAAAGTATTATTATATTATTTTCGCCATAAACCATATACGTTGCGAACGAATACGCCTCTACAAACGTCTCTCCGTCCTGACTAACGCCCTGCTCGCCAATAACGAGCGTATCATCTCCCGAAATCCACTGTCCATAAAAGGCCGTTTCGGGCAAATCCACGTTGCTTATCAGGCTCTCCACCTCATCAAGCATAGTGCCGTTATACGAATTTATATCTTGCGGATAGTCGATAGACCCGGTATATTCCGAGAGTGCAATATCAAATTGGTATTGGGCGCTGTCAAACGTCGCTTCTATCTTGGTTATGCGATTATTCATTACGTACAAATCTACGTCTAGAGTGAACGGATCTATGTATTCTCCGTTATACGTACCGCCCTGCGAGTAATCAACCTTAAGAACGTAGTGTCCTAATTCTGCGCAATACGTTACCGTAAGATAACCCTTAAAATACTCAACTATTGCGTCAAAATCGGTGGTATCTATACCCAAATCCAAGCTTCCCTGCTCGCCTACAACAAATGAAGCCAAAAGCTCTGTTATATCGTTATTTACACCCGTTACGCTGTCTTTGCTCGTAACACCGTCTTGCGTATAATCAACATATAGAGTTTTGCTATACAAATATGCGTTAAACAAGCTTCCCGTTCCGCCCGCTTGATCATAATTAACACCCAAGCTAACGCTAAGAGCTACGTCCTCCAATACGCCAATATCCAGCTTAGCGCTTAACGTGATTACGTCGTTAGCAACAACGTCCACAAACTCGCCGTCAAGCTTATAGCCTAACACGTTAAGGTAATTTTCGAACACTCCAAAAAACTGAGCAGCCATCTCAAACTGCTGAGTCGAAATCGCTTCATACGTGGGCGCAGGCGGCTCTTCATCATCAGGCTTGTCACAAGCAGCAAACGCAAGCACGCTAAATGCGACAATCGTAGCCACAAGAACATAAAACAGCTTCTTCATAAATTCCTCCAAGTGTTTTTTAAGAAAATTTTTGTATGATCTTGTATATGATATCACACAAAACAACCTTTGTCAATAGTTATTTTTGCATTTAGGCATAAAGAAAACAAAGCGCGAACGTTAAGTTCATCGCTTCGTTTATGATAAGGGGGGAAAATGATGAGATATTATACTGTTTTGGGGAATTAGTATAATACAAGTTGTATTGTATTACAACAAAAAAACACTTTTGTCAACTGAAAATAAAAAATTTTTTGTCTTTTTTTAAGTAAATTATTGCAACCTCTTACTCTCTCTCTTCTTCGTCGTCTTCTTCCATTTGCACGACTTCTACCTTAACCTCAAGCACCTTTCTGCTATTTGCCTTGGTAACGGATATTTTTAAGTTTTCGTAGGCAAACTCTTCTCCTTGGTTGGGTATTCTCTTAAGCAGCTCGGTCACAAACCCACCCACGGTAGTAGATTCAAATTCTTCGCCTGTGTCGGTATTTTTTTCCACAAGCTCGAACAACGCGGCGAGATTTTCAGCGCCGTTTACAATCCAAACGTTTTCATCCACCTGCTTAACGAGCTCTTCTACCTCGTCGTGCTCGTCGTATATCTCGCCTACGAGCTCCTCGATAACGTC
>JAFVXL010000038.1 GCA_017501145.1 Clostridia bacterium
CGAAACGGTAGCAGCAACGAACGAAAGCATACCCATGGCGCCACAGCCTACACCGTACATACCGCCGAGCGAATAAGTAGCAAAGATAGCTACGCCAAGGCAAACTACGGGAAGCATACAGCTAATCATACCGGTAGCCATACCTTGAGTAATAGTAAGAGCAGGGCCTTCCTTGCTTGCGTGCGAAATATTTCTAGTCGGCTTGTAGTCGTAGCTGGTGTAGTATTCGGAAATAATACCTATTATAATACCTACTGCGATACCGATAACAGCACACACCCACGGCGAAAGCGAACCAAGCTTAAAGCCTGCGCCTGCAAGCTGAGCTTCGTAGGTCGGATCTTCACTCTTGAATAAGAAGAAGCAAAGCACAAAGCCAAGTATAACGGCAGAGCCTGCGGATATCCAAGTTGCGAGGTTAAGCTCTGCGTGCGGATTTTCGCTAAGCTTGCGCTTAAGAAGCGGGAACGAAATACCGATTACGCAACCGATAAGACCAATACCTGCAAACAACATGGGGAACAATGTCATGTGCTCAAAAAGCTGGGCGGAATTAACCGTAATATCATGAGCAAATATCTCTATTGCAAGAATAACGGTGGACATAATAGCGCCAACGTAGCTCTCCAAAAGGTCAGCGCCAAGTCCGGCTACGTCGCCTACGTTATCGCCTACGTTATCAGCTATAGTAGCAGGGTTACGCGGATCGTCTTCAGGAATATGCGCCTCGGTTTTACCTACAAGGTCTGCGCCCATATCTGCAGCCTTAGTATAAATACCACCGCCTACACGATTGAACATTGCGATAATCGAGCAGCCAAGAGCATAGCCCGAAAGGATAAGCGACATATTGTATTCGCCTTTCGTAATGGGATTAATCTTGCTCACTACGTTACCCACTTCATTGATTTCAAGCATATTCATACCTACGCCAAAAATAAGATAAACGATAAGTACGCCTAAAAGAGCAAAGCCCGCAACGCAAAGTCCCATAACAGAGCCGCCACGGAAAGCAACCTTCAAGGTCTTACCAGTGTTACGGGTTTCGTTAGCCTCGTTGGTAACACGAACGTTGCAGTATGTAGCAATTTTCATGCCGATATAGCCTGCAGTTGCAGACATAACCGCACCGATTAAAAACGCAACACCCGTTTCCCATGAAATTACAATACCAAGCAAAACAACAATACACACGCCGATAATCGCAACGATTTTATACTCGTAGTTAATAAAAGCGTTTGCGCCTTCGCGAATTGCAGCAGCAATCTCTTGCATGCGCTCGTTACCTTCCTTAAGCTTTTTGGTAAGGTAGAAGTTAAGCGCCGCATAGCCAAGACCAAGTACGACTGCTGCCATGACGATAATCATAAGCAAATTCATAACAAAAATCTCCTTTTTTATCTACCGTATTAGCATTTTACAAAATCACTTACGGTACGTTAGGAAAAAATCCCAATCATTAATAATATATCACATAGCATTATCAATTGTCTATTCTTTTATTTGGACTTTGAAATATTTTTTATATTTTTATTATATTTATATGCATAGATTATGTGTAATAAATATTTTTGTATGCATATTTTTTACAAAAAAACACTTACCGACCTTATAAAAAAGCTTCGCCAACGATGCCTTTTACCGCAAATAAAGCAATCGCCGCCGAAGCCTTTTTGTTTGTTATTTTTTTAAGAATCGTCAAAACAGCTCTACGCCTTGCTCAGAGCCGAAAGTCACTACGCTACCCTTACGTTTTATCCTAAAGTTCGCGCCTTCCTTTACTTTGTTTTTGTTATAAAATTCTTTAGCCGCCTTTTTATCCTTAAATCCTACTACGTACACAGTAGAGCTATTATCTTGCCCTATTGCAAGCAAAACGTATTCCACGTCGTCAACATCCACGCCAAACGAAACAGCATAAATGCTATCCATGCTATTTACTACGTATCCGTTTTCCTTAAAAGCTTCTTTTATATCGCTTTCGTCAGGAGTACACGAGCACAGCGCAAAAACGCACACTGCCGCCAAAGCTATCGCAAGAAATTTTCTCATACCTTCTCCTTATTGTTTAGTATACGTACCTTTAATTTCGTCACTACCCGAAATCGTGAGCTTCTTGCCATTTACCTTGGCTTTAGCAGTAGCCTTAACAGTCTTTCTAAGCGCGTCGTCATAATATGAAAACTGAATAATTATCTCACCGTTTTCAACGGCAAAAGTACCCTCTCTGATATTATGCTTATCGTCGTCGAACGGATTAAACTCGTTAGACGTCTTAAACTCTCGCTCAAACTTAAAATTGCCGGATGCAGAAAGTGTAACGGTAAAAGTAGCGCTGTCCGAGCTTTTAGTGTAAGTGCCGGCATAATTGCCGTACGGACCACACGCTATGCAACTTAACAAAACTAAACAAACGAGTATAATTGACGCAAACCTTTTCATAATATCTCCTTTGTTTGTATTATATAACTTCCACTCCGTTAAGTCAAGCAACTAAAATAATAATCAAGAATTTAGCACACAAAGAAAATCACATTAATAATATGTACTAAGCCGCTTATCACAAAAGGAGAAAATTATGCAAGAGAAAACAAGACTGTGTGGCGCAAAGTTCGTACTTATGGACTGCCATCACGAACAAATTATGTGTATAAAAACTGACGAAAATGGCGAGGCGACTATCGACTGCTTGCCGTTTGGAAAATATTACTTGCGCGAAATTGAGCCGCCTTGCGGCTATCATCGCTGCGCAGAAGAGGTAGAAATAGTTATCGACGACGAAAACGAGCATAGATGCGTAGAATTTGTGAACAAACGCAAAACTGGCAGCATCAAGATCATTAAATACGGCATTGAGTGCAGATAACTGAACAACTTGTGTCGAAACAGTCGAAGTACTTTGACTGTTTCGACTTTTTTGCACAAAAGAGCTCAATCAACTTTACCTTAACACAGTATAGCTTTGACAAAATTTGCACTCTATGCTATAATAGCTGTATGAACAAAATTTTACCTATTATTTGTTTGATTATGAGCGTAGCGGCGACTACCGTTTCTATTGTCGCGCTAGTCTTGGCCGTGCTGGCTCTTGGCGCAAGCTTTATGGCTTTTTTTGCAATCGTTCTTATTACAATAGGATTTATAGCGTCCGTTATAGTTAGCGGATTGAGTTTTTTGTTAACAAAAAGCAAATTATGCATTACCTCAGGAATAATCTCTGCTGCTGCGATTGTACTTAATATCATTTCGTTTATTATTCTTTCATTATAAGTCTTTGACAAAAAATCAACGGCTTTGCCACTCAAACAAAAGTAGCTTTTTAGATAGTAAAAAGGACTAACGAAAATTCTCGTTAGTCCTTTAGGAATTTTTTAAGACATTATAAAAGAGTAGGAACGTGCTACTCTTTACCTTTTTTTGCGTTGCAAAAACACACCACTTAACGTTGTTAAGTATAGTGTGCTATACCTATAAAGATTTTTGTCACAAAGACAACAACTCGATAAATGGAATTTGTCAATATCTATTACCATAAAAGACTTTCGCTTTCTCAGTATATTCCTTTACAAACTCGGTCTTTGCGTTTGTATAAGCATCTCTGTTATGCTCGTACTTTTTCCATAAATTCAATTTCAATATTTCGTATTCCTTCGCTACGTTCAAATGCTCAATGAGGTAATCTCTAAAATACAATTCATCGTTATCGCCTACATATCTTAAATGCAAATGAAACACTCGCTCGGCAAAACCGTTTTCTGTATATCCTTTATTGAAAGATAAACCATTTTCGCTCTGCGACATATAAATATAGCCATTGTTAATAATCAAGTCTTTATAATCAAACAGATTGCTTTCCCTTGGAATTTCTACAAGAATATCGATAATTGGCTTTGCACATATAGCAGTGATTGCCGTACTTCCTATATGGCTTATTCTTTCGACCTGCGGAAGGTTATTTTTCAATAAGGTTTCTTCTTCCAAATACCATTTTTCCCAACAATCATGATGTCTTGTTAGAATAATAGGAAACAACTGCCACAGTTCTTCTAAACTCATCTCTGATAATTTCTTTCGCATTATACACTCCGTCAAATTGGAATTTGTCGGCTTTTATTCTTGAATTCCAAAATTGTACAAGCCGTAGCCACTATCATTTTTTATAACAATGAAGAAGAAATCGGTAATAACACCGCCTACAGCTATTTCGTACTCAATTTCATGTACACTACCATCGTAGTCACTATCATAATAAGTACTTCCTATGCTAGTGCGGCGTTTGAATGCAACACCGTCAGAAAAATCAATATTGTGCGTTTGTTCAAGTTTTGTAATAAAAGTAGAAAGCTTGTCTTGCTTCGGTGTGGAATCGGGATGCAAATAACCTTTTGCTGTATCAAAATCATCAACCGATAAAGCGGTACAGAAATCCTCTACAAGAACAATCGCTTCATCCATTCCTGCCTTAAGTTCTTTCAATAATCCACAACTCGAAAGACAGAACGAGCAAAGCACAAGAATAATTGCTAATATCTTCTTCACTTTTGAAACCTCCGTTTGATAAATTCTTATTTATCGGTAGGTTGATTATAGCAAAAAATATTAAAAAAATCAAGTGCTTCGTGTAGGCAATAGAAAACTCGACTTTTCTTAAGTCGGTTTTTGTTATAAGGCAAAGCTTAGCTAATTTCGCTATCCTTTTGTTTAATTCAATAACCCATAAGAAACAACTTGCTTGTCCGCAATTTATCCTTCAAAGTCACTTGTTCTTTAGCGAATCAAGCAATTCCTTTAGCTTTGCCGTCGCCTTTTGCGCGCTTCCTTGCTCGTAGTAGCTTTTGTCCAAAACCTTTTCTACGTCTTCAATTTTTATATCATAATGTTTTTCAGCTTCCCATTTGTCAAATTGTGGCTTCATTTTTCTTCTCCTTAGGCTAATCATAGCACATAGAGTCCAAAATTTTGCCACGCAAACAAAACTTACCTTATTTCGACAAATTCTTTGGCGTCAAAATAATACAAAAATTTTCCAACCACCTTTTTGCCAAGCAGCCTTTCTACCGCCTTAGCGTAGAGATTGACTTGCTTAGCATATCCGTCCTCGAGCGCGCTGTGAATCTTGCCCGTCTTATAATCCACCACGGTAACGTTATCTCCATCAACCACCATTAGGTCAATAACACCTTGCACTAGCACCTGACCGCTACCCGATAGCCCCGCTTCGCTTGCGGAAAGTTTAAGCATAAACGGCTTTTCTTTGTACACGTCGCCCTTAAATTCTCTCATACGGCTTGCCGCGTACAGTAGCTTGTCCGTATCGACCAAGCTAAGATCTACGCCATCAAGCACGTCAATACTCGGATTGCAAAAATCTATAAGCTCCATCGCCTTGTGGTATGCGTTACCACGCGCCAAGGCGTCATACGACGACTCTTCGCTCGTAAGATATACGGCATTTTCTTCGTCGTCCTTGTGCGCAAGAAAGCTTACGTAGCTTTTTGCCGCGACCTGCTCAGGCGCAACAAAATTAAAGTAATTCTTCAGCTCTTTAACTACATCTTCGTCCGCTTTGGCAAAAAGGATTTTTCTTGGGGCCGCTGCTTGCAGCTCGATGTCGCTCACGTCGTACCTTTTTGCCATATACATTAGGGGCGCAAGCCATTTAAGCGCGCTCTTGCACTGGGACATATCAACTATCTCTATCTTTTGTGTTATTGCATCGCACTCGTAGTCCGAGTCGCTTAAGCTCGCAAACAGCTCAAGTCCTTCTTCAGCTCTCGTTAAGGCAACGTACAAAATTCTCAATTCTTCTTCGAGCTGCTTTTTGCTAGCCGTCAGCATACGCAAATACCTAAGGTCGCTATTAAACTCTTGATGCTCCTCGTATATGGGCATAGCGATTGGCTCACCCTCATAAACCTTCTTATGTAAGTCCTTGAGGTTAAACGATTCACCTAAGCCTATCACAAACACAAACTTAAACTCTAAGCCCTTGCTCTTATGCACGGTCATAAATTTTACCGAATTTTCCGCACCGCTAAGCTCTGCGCAAGGATTGCGCTCGTCTATAAGACTTAACGTCGCCTTTAGACTGTTTTTGGTGGGACATCCGTTCAAAAATTGCAAGAATTTGTCCAAAATTTCTGCAGCGTCTTCGCTAAGACTGTACGCATAATTAAAGTAGCCGTTTTCCGAAACGATAACGTCAGCCAATTCATCCACGCTAAGCACACGCGACAAATCGCAATATCTATCGAGCTTAGTTAAAAAGTCGTTTACCTTTTGATTATGCGTTGCGGCAGAAAGCACCTTAGAATAGAACGCTCCTTCGCCATTAATTTTGATATTTGCAAGCTCGTTTTCGTCAAATCCTCCCAACGGAGAAAGCATAGCTATCGCCATAGCTATATCGTCGTGACGGTTGTCTATTAGTCTAAGATAACTAATAAGCTGTCCCGTCTCCGGTCTTGTCAAATAAAATGCTTCTTCAGTAAGCGAAACGGGTATATTTATTTCCCGTAGCTTGCTAAGCACCATATTCTCAAGCGTACCCATAGACCTAGTTAATATAGCTATATCGCTAAATGCAACCGGTTTGCCGTTGTACTCAGTCTTAAGCAGCTCAGTTATGCGATAAGCAACGAGCGTAGCCTCTGCTTCCATTTTTGTCAGACGGTCTACGTCGTGATTTTTAACGCTATAAACACCGCACGGCTTGTATTTTTCGTTACCCGTAACAACGTGAAACTTAACATAGCCTTGACTATCCTTTGCGTTAACCATTTTATTGCTCGCATAATCAATGCCGCCAAACTCATCGGTCATTACATGGCTAAAAACCTCATTTACAAACTCTATTACCCTTTTACTGCTACGATAGTTAGTCGAAAGACTTATACGCTTGCCTATTTCGGGGTTGGCGTACATATCGTACTTATTCTTAAAAATACTTGGATCGCATCCTCTAAAAGCATAAATGCTTTGCTTGATATCGCCCACCATAAAAAGATTATTACCAAGCGAAACTAACCTAATAATTTCTTCCTGCAAGGGATTGATATCTTGATATTCATCTACAAAAACATACTTGTATTTTGCTCGAATTTCGTCACTAAATTCGCTTTTCAAAATTTCGAGCGCCATTTTTTCTAAGTCAGAAAAGTCGCACACAGAGCGTTTTTTCTTTTCCGTTTCGTACACTTTTTCCGCATACTCAACCGCATATACAAGCGATAATATAAGCGGCTCGGACTCGGACTGCGCTCTAAGCCCATTTATGTCATTAAGCGCTTCTACAGTTTTTGACACTCGATCTTTGATATACTTAAAGCACGGCTTAAGATGCTCGTTTTCTTTTTTGTACTTGCGACGCGGCTCAAAACTAACGACACCGTTGTCGTTTTTTAGCGCTGAAATTAGCTCGGCGTATGCTTCCGGCTCGTTTATCTCGCTAAATAGCTCCTCGACTGCCGCGTAAGTCTTGGCTTTGAGCGAATCTGCGTAATTATTCAACTCGTCTAAAACATCTTTGTGATTATAAATCTTTGGTTGCTCGGATTGAGGGGTTATGCTCTTGTAATTCATAATAGCAAGCATAGCGT
Source organism: Clostridia bacterium (assembly GCA_017501145.1). Classification (GTDB taxonomy): domain Bacteria; phylum Bacillota; class Clostridia; order Christensenellales; family Pumilibacteraceae; genus CAG-552. Next base: position 7,599 of record JAFVXL010000038.1, read on the forward strand.
TTTCGAGCGTGGAATCCTTGCGATTGTTGCGCAACGCTTGGCGCAAATATGCAAAATTCTCGTCACTTGAGCAAAACTCTATGCTTTGAGCGACAGCGCGCTTTCGCATTGCTTTGGCTTCGCTTTCTTCTAACATTTCAAACTGCGGGTCAATTCCGAGCGCATAAAAATATTTGGTAATAAGTCGTTGGCAAAAGCTATCTATCGTGCAAATCTCTGCGCTTGCCAAATCCTTTAGCTCTTTTTTGAGTCCGCGCTTAACAAGCTCTACATAAAGCTTTGCGCGCATATCTGCCGCCGACGCTCTTGTAAACGTGCATACCAACATAGACGAAATTTTCTCCCCGTCAGCCAAAAGACGAAGAATACGTTCTATCATAACAGTAGTTTTGCCGCTTCCTGCCGACGCTGAAACAAGGATCTTTTTTTCGTTAGAATTTATTACTTCTAATTGATTTTCAGACCATACTCTTTTCATTGCTCCACCTCAAAGCACGACTTGCTAACCTTAGGTTGAGCTCGTTCGTTTTTGACTGCACAAAGGCACTTATACTCACAAAATCTGCACGCATCTTTTATGTGCGATGCACTCACATAGCCTTGCTTAATTTCCGATACGGCAACGCTACTTATGCTTTTTGCGTAGTTCACTATATTATTCATTTCATTTTCTGTCACCAAACGCTCGTTGCGCAAAAGTCTGTTGTTATAAACCCTGCTCTCTCCTTGCGAACAATCCATAGCGGCCATAACGTCATCATCACGAAGAACGTATCCCGAAAAGCGATGGTCAAACTCATCGTTAAGCCAGCTGTATGAGAAGGGGAAATTCGCAAAAGCCGCCTTTTTGTAACCCTTTTTGTCTGCCGCATACATATAAAGCGGCAACTGGATTTTTCTTCCGTAATAAATATCTGCCGATTTTATCTCATGCTCGCCCGTCTTGTAGTCAATAAGTCTTATATATCCATCGTACTCGTCAGCCATATCTATTTTGCCACTAAGCCTTATATCGTCGAGCTCTACTTCAAACTCTATTTCTTGACCTACCGTTTTGAATTTTCCCTTTTTAAGATGCTCGTTCAAAATATCAAGAGCGCTGGTTGCCTCTTTTTTTAAGCTAACAAGGTGCTTTTCGTTTGCGGCAAGCGACATTTTGGGATCAAGCTCTAGTAGCTTGTCTACAATTACGTTTACTTGCGTTTCTATATCGTCGCTTATACCCGTCTTAACGGCTAGCTCGACAATTTTATGCATAAAATTACCTATGTCAATAGGCGTAAGCTCACCCGTTTCACGCTTATGTAGTCTTAGGCCGTATTCGGCATAATGTCGAAACGGACACATAAAATACGATTGAAGCTGACTAACGCTTGTCGTGCCGCGCGCAAAAAACAACGTTTGCGCATCATCCACTATTTGCTTACGTTTAGACTCAAAAAGCTCGTCGCTTGACTCGGTAGCATCAAACAAAGCGTTGATTAACGGCTGATTGTTTTCCGATGCGTTTGCCGCGCGATAAGCGAGCGAAATTAGCGTTTCGACAGCGTGCCTTTTGCTGCCCGCCGCAAGCAAAATCTTGTCACCTTCGCTTAAATTCTCCTCTGCTTTGCACTCAAAAATTTCTCTCATCATACCGGATGGAGTGGTATAAGTAGCAAAAATCTCGTCCGCGCCCGCCAAAGCAAGTCTAAGCTCTTGCTCGTACCTATAATTTATTTGCTCGGCGCGCTCCATTTGAGTAAAAAAACCTTTTTCATCATCGCCAATAAGCGAGTTTTCGTCGTAAATTTGCGGCAAAAAGCCATCGTCAAATCCAAGTACAGCCACGAATTTGTACTTTTTGCCACGCAATGCGGCGGGATCTCCCACCATAACGCCGCTAGAAGGTATTGTCGCAACTCTAGTTGCTCTAAGTCCCTCGCTAAATACGGCGCTCATAAAATCGAAATTGCCCGTCACGCCCACCTGCTCCATAAGCAAAACGAGCGCTTTGGTCTTTTCTATTATAGCGTCGCTACCAAGCAGCTTTTCGGTTATCGCTTCTGCCGAAGTAGCCGCAAAAATCTCCAAAATCATCTGCCCAAAATCAGCCGCGCTTAGCGCCAACTTGAGCCTTTTTTCTACGATAGCGACAAGCGAAACGAGGCGCTTACGCGTTTGCTCGACGCACTCCTCACAATCGGTAAATTCAGTATAAAAGCCCTTGTAATCAACAAGGTGCATATTGACATAATTTTCAAACTTATCGCTGTCCTCTTTGCCAACTCCGCTATACACGTTTTTGCTTAATTCCACAAATCCGTCCCTGTGCTTTCTTACCGCGCACTCGTTAAGCTTAAGCAAAAATGCGCTAAGCGCAAAGTCTATTAGTCGCTTATTGCTATCCATTGTAAACGGCACTTCAAACTCGGTAAATATTCGTCTTACTCTAGCGCTATCCGCATTGCCCAAAATGACCGCCATATCCTCGTACTTTACGCCCTTGTATGCAAACAATCTCAGCCTTTTTGCAACTTCCTTTACGGCAGATGCTCCGCTAGCGCAACACTCGATCTTAACGCCGTCAATGCTTTGTGCCCCTTGGACTTTTGACTCCGTGTACGAAAGAGCCCGATTTTTTAGCTCGTCAAACACCTTTTGCGTTGCAGTATCAACGTAGTCAAAATTAGTTACATAAACGTGCACGTTATCCAAAAACTTGCTGTTTTTTGCATAGGCGGCAATAAGCTCTAATTTGCCCATGCTGTCTACAAATCGACCTTTGATACGGTTCAAATATTCTTGATACGCAAGCTTAAGGTCAGCAAGCTTAGGATGCGAAGACGGAATACCGTCAGGCGAAACACCATTTGCCGCAAAATCGTTAAAGGCGTCATACAGCTTTTCGCAAAAACCACGATAAGGCGCAGAACGATAAAAGCAGCTCAGCTTAACTGACGTAAGCATACTGCGTATAAGCATAATAGCCCCTTCCTTACTAAGAAGCGGCGTATCGATTTCCATCTTATAAAAAAGCCTGCTTAGCGAGAGAACCTCCACGTCAAACGAGCCGTCTAAATTTTCGTATAAAAATTTTTCCGCAAGCAAGGTATATCTTTCGGGGACAATAAGCAAATGACGAACAGCCAAATCGACTTTTCTATTGTTTATCTTTTGTATTACCGCCTTAAATGCGTCATAATAATTTGTCGAACTAATAAAATTTGTTTTCATTTGTTATATTGTAACCTTTTTAGATTGCCAAATCAAGTAAAATATGCTACACTAATCTAAAATTATATTTTACACTATGGAGCTTTGCATGAAGAAAATATTGTTTTTGGCGCTTACAGCGCTTATGGTTGCAATTTCTTGCGTTGGCTGTGCCCCCGAAGAAGAAGGCACGCCCGATATCGACAGCCCATTGCCATGGTTTGCTTATCGTAATTTCGAATCGGAATCGGTTGCTTACAACGTGACGAAAAACTTTATGATTGACGAAAATAACCTTATTACCGTTAACGATACGGATAATAGCTTTCTTACCTATACTCTTACCCAACATACTGACGAAACAAACTCTACGATTTGCACGTTGGAAACTTCTTTCAAGATCAAGTACACTAATAACGAATATATCAGCCAAGAGTACCACGGCAAAACGGATACGATTACTTCTACCGTAGTATTTAGAGCAGACAACTTCAGCGCTATCAGCAGCGTCAAGACGGTCTCTCTTGAATCCGCTCCCGATAAGTCTTATTCGTACAACGTTAACTACTCCCAAGGCATTGCTTCCTTTGTAGTTAATAGCAACCAATCGCAAATAACCTTTTCTAAGGGCAACTACGTAGACAACGAATTCCTCTACTATTACGTGCGCTCTATGAAAAACCTCGGTTCTACTCTTAACGAAACTTTCTCGGTAGTTAACTGGTACGAGTGCTATCTAAAAGGCGAGTTTTTCTCTACGCAAATGATAGCATCTTACTACTCCGTTGACAGCGTAAAGCTTGGCGACTCATCTCTTTTGTCTGGGTTTGACGCAGAAAACAAGGATACTGAGGCTAACACCGTAACGTGCAACCTTGTGCAAATTTGGCTTAATGGCACAAAGAAAGGCGCTCCGTTGTATGCTTACTACACCAAGAGCCCGTACCAAATCGAAGCGGGCAAACAGTCCAAAAAGCTTCTTGCCGCAGTACGCACGTACGAGAATACGCTAAACGGAACAGTCACCTACCGCACCGACTTTACACTCAAGTCGTTCGACGCGACCTTCAAAACCGCAGCTTAAATACGCATTTTTGCAAATACAAACAGCAACTCAACACTATAATAATAAAAAAGAGCAATCAAGCAAGCTAAATTCTTGCAAAGTTGCTCTTTTTTTGTTTTTATTCTTAGCTAAGGCGTGTCGCTTATCCTTAGCGCGTATATATTAGTTAATACACTGACCCTTTTGACATAATTGCGCGTTTCGGCGAATTGTATTTCCCCGTTAGTCTCAAGCCATCTTCTTACGTTACCCTCACCGGCGTTGTACGCCGCAAAAACGTATTTTCCACTAAAGCTATTTTGCAAATAGCTAATATAATATACCCCCAGCCTAACATTATATTCCGCATCAAAAAGACTATCATAATCATACTTTTGTCCCGTCATAGAGCATAGCCACTCAGCCGTAGATGGCATAAGCTGCATAAGTCCACAAGCACCCGCGTTAGAAACTGCTGACGCATCAAACTTGCTTTCTGCCCAAATAACGGCGAGAGCAACAGACGGACGCACCCCGTAACTATTGCAATACTTTTTGATAATTCCGTAATATTTCAAAGGAAAAATAATATCTATTACGACCACTAACGCAAAAAGCACGCCTAACGCAACAGAACAACCAACATAAAATCTACTTTTCAACGAAAATATTCCACCACTTTGTTACTGACTGCCTTAGCTTATCCAAGTTACCGTCGTTAACGAACGTAAAATCAGACTTTTCTGCCGCTTGCTCGTCGCTAAGCTGAGCGTTAATCATGTTTAAGGCAAGCTCCTTAGTGATATTATCTCTTTTTATAATTCTATCTATACGCTTCTCAATGGGCGTATATACGTTAAGCACGCCGTCATACCTGCTTAGCCCAATAGGCAAAGGCATAACTACTATCGTAGTACAAGAGGACTCAGCGACCTGTCTATCAATCTCTGCCAAAATAAGCGGATGTGTAATTTTGTTGAGCGTTTTGAGCGCCTTTTCGTCGTTAAACACCTTTTCGCGTATAAGCTTACGATTAGGCACGCCATCTATTACGCAATCGGGAAAGTGCTTAATAAAAGCCTTTTCGCCTGCGCTGCCCACCGCGGTTACCTTGCGCGAAATAACGTCTGCGTCTACGATACAAGCTCCAAGCTCACCCAAAATATCGCTTACGGCAGTTTTTCCGCTTGCAATTCCGCCGATAAGCGCATAAACCTTTTTATTTGCAGTCATACCAGCGCTTTCCACTTCCAACCTCCACCTTAAGCGGCACAGAAAGATTAGCAATATTTTCCATGCTTTCTATCAGAATTTGCTTAACCTCATCAGCTTCTCTTGCGTCCGCGTCGATAATAAGCTCGTCGTGAATTTGCAAAATTAGCTTGCTTTTTTTGCCATTGAGCTTATTGCTTACGTCTATCATTGCAAGCTTTATAATATCAGCTGCCGAGCCTTGTAAGGGAGTGTTCATTGCGACGCGCTGTCCAAACATACGTTGCATATAGTTAGACGACTTAAGCTCAGGAATATATCTGCGCCTACCGTACAGCGTTTGCACATATCCAAGCTCAATCGCGCGCTCTACTGCGCTATCAAGATAATTTTTCACTCCAACAAACCTTGAAAAATATTTTTCTATATATTTTCCGGCTTGCTTTGGCGTAATACCAAGGCTTTGAGCAAGTCCAAAATCACTCATGCCGTAAATAATACCAAAGTTGACAATTTTTGCATCACGGCGCATAGCAGGCGTAACCTCGCTAAGCGGCACTCCATTAACCTCGGCAGCCGTGGACGAATGAATATCTTCGCCACGATTATAAGCCTCGTTCATAATTTCGTCACCGCTAAGATGGGCCATAAGTCTAAGCTCTATTTGCGAATAATCGGCGCTAATAAGCACGTTGCCCTCTTTTGCGACAAAGAGCTTTCGGAGCGCTCTTCCCTGTTCTGTTCTAACGGGGATATTTTGCAAATTAGGCTCTACGCTAGATAGCCTGCCCGTCGTAGTAAGCATTTGCTTAAACTCGGTATGCACCACTCCGTTTGCGTCCAAAAGCGCCTTAAGTCCATCCAAATAAGTACTTTTTAGCTTAGTCAAAAAGCGGTATTCCAGCACCTTCTTAACGATAGGATAATCGTTAGATAGCGGTTCAAGGATATCAGCGCTAGTGGAATACGACTTTGACTTTTTGGGATACGGAATCCCCATATCTTCAAACAATACCGTTGCAAGCTGCTTGGGCGAATTTACGTTAAACTTCTTGCCCGCCATAAATATTATTTCGGAATTGAGTTCATCAATGTCCTTCGCGTATTCGTCACTAAGCTCTTCGAGCATAGCTCTATCTACCTTAAAGCCTTGTCGCTCCATATCAAAAAGCACGTCAACAAGAGGTAGCTCTATCTTAAAATAAAGCTCATCTAACCCGTCGCTTGCAAGTCTTGCTTTAAGTGTGTCGCACAAAGCTTTAAGCACAAGTGGCGCTCCACCGCTAAATCCAAGCTCAGCGCCAAGCGCGCCGATGGATTCTCTTGGATAAGACAAATCAACCACATAAGCGCAAAGCGCAACGTCAAAATAGTTGTTTAGACCAACTCCAAACGCTGCAAGACGCTTTTTTAACGCTTTAGCGTCAAATACTATCTTAAGCCTTTCGCCCTCTAAAAATTCTTTTATTTGAGCGAGTGCTTCTTCGTCGCTCACTCCTTCATCCAAAAGCGTTTCGCGTAGCATTAGCTTATACCCGCTATCTCCACTTGCCGTACACATTCCGCTTCTATCATATATGAACGGAGCGGACGAAAGGGAAAAAAGCACGCTTTTGAACTCGCTAAGTCCAACTACCTTACACTCGTCAAAAGTTCTTTTACTGTCGCTGCTTCCCTCAAACAGCTCATCTCGTCTTATGAGCGACTTAAAGTTAAGCTCGTCAAATAGCTCCTTGACTTTTTCGTCAAAAGGAAATTTTATCTTACAGCTTCGAGCTTTGATTATATCCGGGACGTTTGTGTCTATGGTGGCGAGCATAAGCGAGATGTACGCGCTTTCCTTGCCTGTAATCAACTTTTCTTTAAGCTTGCCCGTAATGTTATCAATATTATTGTAGATATTATCAAGCGTTCCGTATTTTTGCACTAGGTCAGTTGCCGTCTTTGCGCCTATTCCGGGCACCCCGGGAATATTATCACTTGCATCTCCGGCTAATGCCTTATAAACTACCACACCTTCGGGGGTAAGCGAATACTCACTCATAAGCTCAGCTCTATCGAATTCGACCGTTTCAGTTATACCTTTTTTGGTCATAAGCACCTTAACGCTATTGGTTATAAGCTGAAAGCTATCTCTATCTCCCGTTACGACGTAGGTATTTCCATCAAACCTACTCGCCATAGTGCCGATAATATCGTCAGCTTCATACCCTTCCTTTTCTACTACGGTTATACCCATAGAGCGCAAAAGCTCCTTAAGCAAAGGCATTTGCACAGCCAAATCCTCAGGCATACCCTTGCGATTAGCTTTATATAGATCGTACGCCTTATGTCTAAAGGTCGGGGCTTTAAGGTCAAATGCTACTGCCATATAATCGGGTTTGTAGTCCATAAGCTTAATGAGCATTGTCATAAAGCCGTACACTGCTTGCGTCGGCTTACCGTCCTTTCCGCTTAGTGGCGGCAAGGCGTAAAACGCTCGATTTATAAGACTGTTTCCGTCAATTACAATAAATGTTTCCATAATACAAATATACTTTTAAGTTTTATGCAAATCAAGACAAAATTATACTTAGCCTCTTTGCTTACTAAGCTATACAGCTATACGTGCCGTGTGCATAATCATCTATAAGGTCCGCCTCTCCAAAGGTATGCGTAACCGTTCTTCCTAACGCTCCTGCCGCTGTGTCAAGAGAGACAAACAAGTCGTTAATGGGCGCAAGACAATCACTCGACTCGCTGACTATATTGCTTACTACATCATCAATGTTGAGTCCGGTAAGGGCAAACAACGTATCTTTGTGCAATTTGTCCATGTTGTTAATTGCGAAATCTACGTAATTAAACTCGCCGTCTACAAATTCAAATATGAACGTTATGTACATTTTGTCGCTTAGAAGAACGAACGAATTTCCGTGCATATCATCCTCATCGCCGCCAAACTTATCAATATTCATAATTACAGTCATAGCAACATACGTTTTGTCGTTATCAAGCTGACTACCGATAATTGTCGAATACCTATTTCTATCTACGCTTTGACGAGAAGATGCCGTGGCATTAGGCGCCATAATATTAAGCTGAACAACTTGACCTACGTCAGCGCCCACGCTGGCCGCCACGTATGCGCCTATATCCTTATCAAGAACGCTTCCACCCATCACCAATGCCATAACGAGCTGCTCTTGCGTTTGTGCGCTACCAATAGGCGAAATTTGGTTAGAAACGACATCACTTACCTTATAGTTGCTATCGTTATCTATTCCGTCAACATGAGCATACATACCTTGGATTGCTTCTTTAATGTATTCGGAGGAAAATTGGTCGCTTTCTCCAATAATATTCATCTTCAAGAAAGTGAATATATCTCTGAGCACTATTCCATCGTCGTGGATATCATAGTTACCTTCTCCAAAAGAATCGTCCAAAGTCGAAATTGCATCATGTATTACCTTACCAAGCTCAAACTCTATTTCTGCCATATCCTGAACGCTACCCGTAAAGAACTGCGCAATTTCAAACAACGTATCCTGAGCCGAGCCCATATCGTTTATAGCAAGCTCGCAGTGATAATATTTTTCGCCGTCGCTAATAAGCACGTTGGTCGGATCAATATTAACAATAACTCTAACGTAGATTTGCTGTACAGTTATGAGCTTAGACATTTCGTCGCTCTCGCCCATTGCCATAGCAATAGGTAACGATGCGTTAAGAACAAGATTATGTCCGTCTATAAGCAACGAATAAATCTCTATATCGTCGCCAAACTCGCTTACGTTTTTTGCAAAAATCGCGCCAAGGTCACCAAGACTTATCGAAGGAGTAAGCTCTTCTATCGTCTTAGTGGTATAAGCAAGTCCGTTCACGCCTCTTACGTTAATATCGGTAGCTCTGAAATTTTCAACGTCAATATACGAATACAATTCGACAAACGACGTCGCTGTTGCCGCTGCGCCTGTTATAAAGTACTTAACCTTAAAGTCGTCAAGGAAATCATTATAATCAGCTTTTGGCCTTGTTCCTTGCAACGTACTCTCAAACGCTTGCCTTCTCGTAAGCGCCTCTCCCAAAGGAATAGTTTCGCTTGTCGTATATATGCCTTTTAGCACAGCTTTTATTTCCGAGCCGTCATCATACATTTGCTCTAACAAAATCTTGTTAATAATGTCAAATATATTAGGCAACAACATTTCGCTATCGCCAAGCTCTACGTCAATTACTCCTCTAAATTGATCGAACGCGCTACGAACGCTATCGCCTATCGAGCTTAAGTCAAAGCTAGCACCAAGCTTATCAATCAAATCAAACAACGCGTCTGTGCGCTCGCCGTCAAGATTTATTACTATTTCGCTATCATCATATACGGTAGCAGACTCGGTTATATCCACCTTTAAGCTAACCGTAGCTGCGGCACTAGGCAAAAGTCCCGTAATAAGATTTTGCAAGCCATCCTCGCCAAGATCGGGGAGTATATCGCTTATTATAACCTTGACAGTTATAGTAAGATACTGCTTTCCTCCTTCCTCGCTAAGCTTAACAAACAATAAATCATCTTCGCCAAAGCTGTCGCCAAGCATACCAAAGTCTATCGTGCCATTAAATACAACCGTCTTAATAAGCGCGGTAAGCATGTCGCTATTTGCTGAATTTTCCACTCTGGGCACGTTTGTTATATCGGCCTTGAGCGAGCTTTGCCAGCTACCCTCAACAAAAGCAAGCTCTTCTAACCTGTTAGCATCAATAAAGTCATAAAGCTCCAAGCCCTCTATTGCGCTCGAGTCCTCTAAGCTAACTATTCCAAGCACGCCCAAAACCTCAGCAAGCGAATATTCTCTACCGCCAACCGTATAGTTAAACGCGTATTTGCTACTAAATTCGCTAAGCAACGCGCTTTCGTTAGCCGCGTTGTACGCGTTTATCGCGCTCTCATTGCCTTCTCTATAGAAGTAGTACTCACTACTGCTATCTACTATAGGACCATCAGAAACTATTAACTTAAGCGCAGTCTTAATGCTTGCACCACCGTCACCGTAAAGCTCGCCAAGCAACATCTCGTCAATTAGCTCAAAAACGTTAGGAAGAAGCAGCTCTCCGTCCCCAAACTGCACGTCAACAACCTCCTTAATGCCGTCAAACGCGCTACGAACGCTGTCGCCTATCATATTTAGATCAAGATTCGCGCCAAACGAGTCGAGCAAATCAAACACCGCCTCGCTCGCCTGTTGATTTTCGTTTATAATAATAACGCTATCATCGTGTGATGTTGATTCACTTATGTCAACCTTTAAGCTGAATATCGCAGCGCTCGAAGGAAGCAAATCAGTTATAAATTGGTCAATCGCCTCGTCACCAATAGCGGGCAGCATCTCTTTAATAACAACCTTAATGGTTATAGTAAGATACTGCTTTTCGCCTTCCTTGCTAAGCTTAACAAACAGCAAATCATCTTCGCCAAAGCTGTCGCCAAGCATACTAAAGTCAACCGAACCGCCAAATACCGCTTTTTTTACAAGGGCGGTAAGCATATCGCTGTTTGTCGAATTTTCCACAATGGGAGAATTGACAACATTGACCTTGAGCGAATTTTGCCAGTCACCCTCGGTAAGCACGATTTGACTGAGTTGCTCGGGACTAATAAAGTCATAAAGCTGTAAGCCTTCTATTACGCTCGGGTCTTCCAAGCTACCTATGCCAAGCACGCACAAAACCTCAGCAAGCGAATATTCTCTACTGTCTATTGTAAAATTCAAGCCGTATTTTGCGCCAAGCTCACTAAGCAACGCTCTTTCGTTAGCCGCGTTGTACTCAGTTACGTTAACTATATTTTCTTCTCTAAAGAAATAATATTCGCTACTGCTATCCGCGATAGGACCGTCGGCCACAAAAAGTCTAAGCGCAGATTGTATAGTAGAAGGCGAAACGTAACCCTCGTCCCCCTCTGCCTTTTCGGCGTTAACCATCTTAGCGATAGCTACGTATACGTCAGGTAACTTAAGCGTAGACTCTTCAAGCGCAAGACCGGGCAACGTGTTGCCAAGATTGGATATCATATCTCTAACGGGCGCAAGCATTTCGCCTATCATATCCCCAAGCGTAATTGAGTGTCCCTCGTCGTCCGTTCCCAAAGCGTCAAACGCAAGCAAAAGCTTTTCGACAGCAGCTATGCTCAATCCGTTAAATGCAAGCTCGGTGGTAAGATAGTCGTCCGCGTCTAAATTAAGGGTAATATCTATACCTGCCTCGATAATAATCGTTTCGCGTATAAGATTTTGGATAAGCTCGTTTACAAATTCTTCTTCGCTCATAGACTGCACGAGCTTATGAATGTTAATATTAAGTCCGATGTTAAGAATATGATGAAGATCCGAATTTTCTTCCGTTTGCTCTAAATATATATACTCTATTCCAACCGAGTCGGCAGATATTCCCATTTCCGTTTCCTCAAGGAGCGACGGTAACATCTTAGCAAACAACGCGGCAATCATTTTATCAGTTATATAGACGCCACGAGCCGAGCCCATAATAATTTGCTTAATTTTTTGCGTATCAAACATCTCAAGCGCCGTTTCGGTCGTAAACTCGTCGCCCATAAACGTCTCTATGATGCTCTCTACGTCATAACTGTCTTTAAGTCCGTAGCCGTTAGAGAACCTGCTTATAAGCAGCTTTTCATAGTCAGACAAAAGCTCATCTAAGTCGTTTCCGTCCACTACGTAATATTGCTTACCTTGACTCTCAATGACCGGTTCTCCGCTACTCAAATCAAGCTCTCCGCTAGGCGTACGCTTAAACGATACGTTTTTGTAATTATACTCGCTGTCCTTAATTTCCTCTAAATACTCGGTGTTATCGTAAAGAACAAGCTTTAACGTCTTTAAGAAATCGTCCGAAGAAATTTGCTTTTCGATAGGCTTAAGTGTTTCACCCTCATCCGTTTGCTCATAATTGAGCTTAGCAAGGTCGATTATAAGCTGAAAGGCGTCACAGTCTATTCCGCCGTCCACGATAATATCGCTAAGCGGAACAGTTTGGTTAATACTCGCTATTGCTTGCGCAACTGAGCCCTCCTCTGCCACAAACTCGTCGTAAAGAATTTGCTCAAGATCAAGACCAATCGTTTCGGTCATCTTCATAAGCATTGACATCTTATTGTTGCCAATACCCATATTGTTGATATAAATACTCGGCATAACGTTATGCGTAAGTCCCATATCTACAGTA
>JAFVXL010000039.1 GCA_017501145.1 Clostridia bacterium
AAAAATTAAAGAACAAGTAAGGAACGTAGAATAATGTCAGGATTGTTAATCGTTATTGCAGGTCCGTCAGGCGCAGGTAAGGGCACTATTTTTCACTCGTTGCTTGAGCGTATGCCTAATACTGTCGCATCTATTTCGGCAACTACTCGTGCGCCGCGCGGTAAAGAAGTGGACGGAGTGGAATATTTCTTTAAGACCAAAGAGCAGTTTGAAGAAATGATTGCTCGTGATGAGCTGCTTGAATACGCAAACGTCTTTGGCAATTATTACGGAACTCCAAAAAAGTTCGTTATGGACGGGATAAACAGCGGCAAGAATATTATTTTAGAAATTGACGTTGTGGGCGCTGAGCAAATTAAGCGCAAATTCCCTGAGTGCGTAGGTATATTTATTATGCCGCCCTCGTTCGAAGTGTTAGAAAAGAGATTGCGTGGTAGAGCAACCGACTCGGAAGAAAGTATTGTTCGCAGGCTTTCAGAGGCAAAGAGAGAGCTTTCTACCTATAAGATGTTCGACTATATCGTATTTAACGACAATCTTAGCGAAGCAATAGCTCAGACTGAAACGATTATTAAGGCTGAGCGCAATAAGATTAGCAGAAATGAAAGTAAAATAGAGCAGTTGCTTAATGAATAAGGAGAAAAAGATATGTTAATTGATCCGCCTATTGATAAGTTGATTACAAAAGTTGGTTGTAAGTACGCTTTGGTGTGCTTGGTTGCACAAAGAGCAAGATTTTTGGAAGACAAAAAAATGGACGTTATTAAGGAGCTTGGCGACAACCCGATTTCTTATGCGTCCAAAGAAGTTTATGACGACAAAGTAAGATTGGCTTTTGAAAATTAATTTGATGCTTAAGGGTAAGACAATCGCCGTTTGTGTAAGCGGTGGAATAGCGGCGTACAAGGCTTGCGAAATAGTTAGTCGCCTAAAGAAATTAGGCGCTTGCGTTCACGTAGTTATGACACAAAACGCAACTTGTTTCGTTGCTCCGCTAACTTTCGAAACGCTTTCCGGCAATAAGGTTACTATTCAAAACTTCGATCCCAATAGAGAGTGGGAGGTGGAGCACGTTTCGCTTGCAAAAAAATGCGATTTGTTTCTTATTGCACCGTGTACCGCTAACGTTGTGGGTAAGCTTGCGTCAGGTATAGCGGACGATTTTTTGACGACTACCGTTATGGCGACGACTGCTCCCGTAGTTATCGCGCCCGCAATGAACGTCAATATGTACGAGAGCGCGGCTTATCAAGCTAACGAGGACAAGCTTAGAGAGCGCGGATTTTACTTTATTGAGCCGTCAAGCGGATTGCTTGCTTGCGGTGACGTGGGCAAGGGAAGATTGGCTGAGCCTGAGGTTATCGTAGAGCAGGTTATAGAAATTCTTATGCCTAAGCGCGACTTGCTTGGCAAGACCGTTTTGGTTGCGCTTGGCTCAACGCGAGAGCAAATTGATCCCGTAAGATTTATAACTAATTCTAGTAGCGGCAAAATGGGCGCGGCAATCGTTAAAGCGGCGCTTAATCGTGGCGCTGATGTTATAGCAGTAAGCGGATTTATTTCGGTAAATCTTCCGCTTGAAGCGACGGTTATAAACGTAAAAACAACAGATGAAATGTATGAGGCCGTAAAGGAGAATTACGTAAAGAGCGATTATATAATTATGGCGGCTGCTCCGTCTGATTATAAGGTAAAAAATCTTAGCAAAGAGAAGATAAAAGATACCAATTTGACTCTTGAGTTTGTAAAGAACGTTGATATTGCCGCAAGTATCGGCAAGGAAAAAGGCGACAAAACTCTCGTTGTATTCGCTGCAGAAACCAACGATTTGGTGGAGAACGCAAGGAAAAAGCTTATAAACAAAAAAGCCGACTTAGTTGTTGCAAATGACGTAACTATGGACGGCGCAGGGTTCAACGTGGACACTAACGTAGTTACTTTTGTGACCGAGGGCGGCGTTGAGCATTGTCAAAAGATGGACAAAACACTACTTGCCGACGTTATTTTGGATAAGATGCAAAATGTACGCTAAGGTTATAGTAGACATAAGTAACGACGAGCTCGATAGGATTTTTGATTATTCGGTCGGGGAACTATCATTGGAACCGGGCTGTAGAGTCATGGTTCCTTTTGGTGTAAGGCAAATAGAAGGGTATGTTATTGATTTAACTGACCATACTGATTTTGCGCCCGAAAAAATTAAGCCGATAGCAAGGCGCATGGACGCCTATCCCGTAATTACAGCAGAGATGTTAAGTCTTATGCGTTATATGTGCGATAGGTATCATCTTAGAGTAATAGACGCGCTTAGGCTGTTTATTCCTACTCAAATGCGCAACGGAAAGGTTAAGGAGCTGAGTAAAAAGCTCGTTTCGCTTAATGGCGATATACAAGACGTCGATGAGCTTATAAGACCGTCCGCATCGGGACAAAAGGCGGCAATTGATTACGTGCGACAAAAAGGCGAGGTTAGTCTAACCGAAATAAATTCGACTTGCTCAGCGGCAAGCGTAAGAAATTTGATTGCGCGTAACATTTTGGTGGTTCGTGATGCGGTAGTAATGCGTTCTCCATACGTCAATCTTTCGGC
This sequence comes from Clostridia bacterium, assembly GCA_017501145.1. Taxonomy (GTDB): domain Bacteria; phylum Bacillota; class Clostridia; order Christensenellales; family Pumilibacteraceae; genus CAG-552. The sequence goes on from JAFVXL010000039.1 coordinate 2,591, forward strand.
AGATAACAAAAGCGTTACACTAACGGAAGATCAACAAGCAGTAGTAAATGCCGTTTTGTCTGCCGAAAACAAGACTTTTTTGTTGCACGGAGTAACGGGAAGCGGCAAAACCGAAGTTTATATGCATTGTATCGCCAAAGTGCTTAGCCAAGGCAAGTCGGCAATAATGCTTGTGCCCGAAATATCGCTTACTCCCCAAGTTCTCTCGTCATTTAGAGCAAGGTTTGGCGCAAGAGTAGCTTTGTTACATAGCGGACTTAGCGCAGGAGAAAGGTTTGACGAGTGGCGAAGACTCATAACGGGCGAGGCGGTAGTTGCAATAGGCGCGCGTTCTGCAGTTTTTGCGCCGTTAAAGAACGTAGGAATTATAATTATTGACGAAGAACACGATGGCAGTTACACTTCTGAAAGTAAGCCTAGATACGTGACTTCGGAAATAGCTGAATTTAGAAAAAATTATAACGGCTGTAACATAATTCTCGGTAGCGCTACTCCATCTATAGAAAGCTATTATAAGGCAAAAAAGGGCGAGTATACACTCCTTGAACTAAAAAACAGAGTAAATAAGCGCCCATTGCCCGACATTTCTATCATAAATATGTGCGACGAAGTTCTTAAGGGAAACAACGGAGTGTTTTCGGCAAAGCTAGAGGACGAGTTGTATAAGTGTATCGAATCGGGCAATCAGGCTATAATTTTTATTAACCGCAGAGGATATTCGTCGTACGTTATGTGCAAAAGCTGTGGTTACGTAGCTAAGTGTGAGCAATGCGACGTTTCGCTCGTATACCACAAGGAAGAAAATGCGCTTAAGTGTCATTATTGTGGCAATAGGTATAAGATGCTAACTGCTTGTCCTAAGTGTGGATCTGAGCATATAAAACGTGGATTTTTGGGGACAGAGCAAGTAGCGGAAAAGCTAAAACAAATGTTTCCAAACGAAAACGTTTTGCGTATGGACAACGATACAACGCAAAACAAAAATTCGCATCTTAGCATTTTGAGCGAATTCGCAAGCAAAAGAGCTAAGATTTTGGTTGGAACGCAAATGATTGCAAAAGGTCACGACTTTCCGGACGTTACGCTTGTGGGTATAGTAGATGCAGATATGAGCTTGCATTTTAATGATTATCGAAGCGTAGAGCGAACCTATCAGCTTATTACTCAAGTTTCGGGTAGGGCAGGTAGAGATAAAAAGCCCGGCAAGGTGGTTTTGCAAACGTATTCGCCACATCATTATGCGTATAGATTTGCGACTACCGGTGACTACAAGCTTTTTTATAACAAAGAGTGCAATCTGCGTGAAGTAACAATGTTTCCGCCCTTTACAAAAATCGTAAGAACGCTTATTGTTGGCGAAAACGAAACTCAGGTGCGAGATGCGGTCGCCGGCGTATATGAAAAAATCAAAGCTTTGGCTAGCGGAGATAATCGATTCGTATTTTTAAGTTGTATGTGGGCGCCCATGAAATTGATTAAAAATCAAAAACGCGCGCAAGTTCTTATGAGAATTTTGCCCGAATTTGATGACGTGTCCAAAATTTATAAAATTGCGGACGAATATAAAACTAATAAAGTAAACGTTGTTGTGGAAATTAATCCTAACGATTTGAGCTAAGGAGTGTGCATAAATGGCTTTGAGAGATATTGTAAAGGAAGGCGAACCTGTTTTAAGACAAAAATGCTTTGAAGTTACGCTTTTTAATGAGCGTCTTGGCGTAACGCTTGACGATATGATAGAAACTATGTTTGCTGCTGACGGAGTAGGTCTTGCCGCGCCCCAAGTTGGTATTCCCAAACGAATGTGTGTAGTAAGCATTGATGGAAAAACTATTTATGAGCTCGTTAATCCCGTTATCGTAAAGACTGCAGGCAAGCAAAGGGGTATAGAGGGTTGTTTGTCTATTCCCGGAGAGCATGGGCTTGTAGAGCGCCCCCAAACCGTTTGGGTAGAGGCTAAAGATAGATTTGGCAAGCTTAATAAGTACAAAGTTAGTGACCTTACGGCAGTAGCTTTTTGTCACGAAATTGACCATTTGGACGGAGTTTTGTACATAGATAAGGTTATAAATAACGACAAAAAGGAGTAAAAAATGCGTATAGTTTTTTTAGGCACTCCGGATTTTGCAGTAAGCATACTGTCTAAGCTGGTTGAGGCTCACGAAGTTGTTGCCGTTGTTTCTCAGCCGGATAGAGCAAAAAACCGCAAAGGCGAGCTTATTAACACGCCTACTAAGGAATTTGCGTTGAATAACGGAATATCCGTGTTTCAGTTCGAAAAAATACGCAATCATCCCCAAGAGCTTAGAGAGCTTAATGCTGATATATTCGTAACGGCGGCATACGGTCAAATTTTGTCACAAGAAATTATTGACATTGCGCCATACGGTATTATTAACGTACACGCGTCGCTTTTGCCGAAATATCGAGGAAGCTCGCCCATACAAACGGCTATTCTTAACGGTGACGAATATAGCGGCGTTAGTATTATGCAAACCGAAATGGGTATGGATAGCGGCGCAGTTTTGGGCGTAAAAAAGATAAAAATCGACGGAAAAAATTGCGGCGAGCTTAGCAATGCCTTAGCAGAGCTGGGCGCAGAGCTATTGCTTGAGGTTTTAGAAAAAATTGCGACCAAAACGGTTGTTGCCGTTAAGCAGGACGAAAGTAAGGTGGTTTCGTGCAAAAAGATATCAAAGGACGACGCGGCAATTGATTGGATGAAGTCAGCTGATGAAATTTACAATTGTATACGCGCATTTAATCCTAATCCTATTGCGTACACCAGCTATAACGAGCAAAGATTTAAGATTTATGAGGCGCAAATTGCGCATTTTGACGGAGAGTGTGGCGAAATTTTATTCGCCGATAAAAATAACGGTATTATCGTTGCGTGCGGCGATAAGGCTGTAAAGATTACGAAAATTCAAGCGCCTGGCAAAAAGGCTATGAGCGCAACAGAATTTTTGAACGGAAATAAGATTACTGTTGGAGAATATTTTGGTAAATAACGAAAGACAACTCATTTGTTATAAGCTACTAAACGAGGTTTTTTTGGATAATGCGTATGGCTCTATTCTGCTAAACGAGGCGCTTTCTTCGGTTAAGGACGAAAAAGACCGCGCGTATATATCCAGCCTTTTTTATGGCGTGCTCGAAAAGAACGTTCAGCTTGATTATATCTTGCGTTCGCTTGCGCCCAAAAAGGCAAGACCTGCAGTTGAAATTGTTATCAAAATGGGATTATACCAAATGAGATATATGTTAACGCCAACGTACGCCGCCATCAACGAAACGGTTGAATTTGTAAAAAAAATAGGCAAGGGTGGCGTTAGCGGATTTGTTAACGCGGTGCTACGAAAGAGTGAAAATTTTTCGTTGCCCAGCGAAGGCGAGCTTAGTCCAACCGATTATTTGAGCGTAACTTTTAGCGTGCCAAAATGGATAGTAGGTAAGCTCATTAAGCAATATGGGTATGAATTTACAAAGGAATTTTTTGCCTATGAGATTGATACCAGAACTCATATTAGACATAATGCTAACGTTATATCCAAGGTAGAGTTTGAGAAAAAATTATCCAAATTCGACTATTCAAAAAGTAAATTAGGTTATTATGTCACGCATAATATGCTAAAATTGCTTGATAAATCGTCTTTTACTATTCAGTCGCTTGCATCTATGATAGCAGTAAACTGCTACTTAACTAACGATACACACGCGCCTAAGGTGTTGGATTTGTGCGGCGCTCCGGGCGGTAAATCTATATACCTAAAAGAGCTTTGTCCCAATGCTAACGTAACCTGCTGTGACGTTCATCCTCATAGAGTTGAGCTTATTAAGAAATATGCGGCAAGAATGAAAGCCGATATTACGCCTGCGTTATCTGATGCAAGCGCTATATTTCCGGAGTGGTTTTCGGCATTTGATATAGTAATTTGTGACGTACCGTGTAGCGGAATAGGTGTGTATAAAAACAAGCCAGATATACTATTTAGCAAGCATCCTACCGATATAGAAAAGATAAAAAAAATTCAGCTTGCAATTTTGGATAATGCAAAAAATTACGTTAAGGTGGGCGGTGTTTTGTGCTATTCGACTTGTACTGTATTTAAGGAAGAAAACGACGACAATATAACCTGGTTTTTGCAAAATAACGATAATTTTGTACTCGACAAAATTTCTTCCCCGCTTGTAAAAGATAATGACGGTATGGTTAAAATTTTCCCTCATACTTACGAGGGCGCGGACGGATTTTTTGTGGCTAGGCTTAGGAGAATTAAATGATGCTTAACTTATTAGATTATACTATAGAAGAGCTTGCACAAGTAACTAAGCTTTCGCCTGCCTATAGGGTAAAGCAGCTTTTTCACGGCTTGCAATCCGGACAAAAAATCGACGAGATTACCGTTTTGCCGCTTAGTGTTAGAAAAGAGTTGTCGGGCTTTGCTGTTGGAGTAGATATAATAGAGCAGTTTAAGTCTTGTGACGGCTCGGAAAAATATTTGTATAAGCTTAGCGACGGTAATATTATAGAGGGCGTATTTATGCCGCACTCGTATGGAAATACGTTGTGCGTATCTACTCAAGTTGGCTGCCGTATGGGCTGTGCCTTTTGCGCTTCGGGAATAGGAGGGCTTGTACGCAATCTCACGGCGGGTGAAATATTAGGTCAGGTTTTGAGCGTAAACCGTCTTAAGGGCGGAGATAACAACAAAAGACAAATTACTAATATCGTGCTGATGGGAAGTGGAGAGCCTCTTGATAACTACGATAACGTAACTAAATTTTTTAAGCTTGTTTCGTCAGCTGACGGAATAAACATTAGTTTGCGTAACGTTTCACTTTCAACGTGCGGACTAGTCGAAAACATCAAAAGATTAGCTGATGAAGGGTTTGGGGTGACGCTTTCTATATCGTTGCACGCCACAACTGACGAAACTCGCCAAGAGCTTATGCCGATTGCAAAAGTATATACGATTTCGGATATAATTGATGCGGTTAAGTATTATTTTAACAAAACTGGTAGACGAATTATATTCGAATATTCGATGATAAAAGGCAAAAATATAGACTTTTTTGATGCAAATAGGCTACAAAAGATTACAAAGGGCTATCCAAGTCACGTCAATCTTATAATGCTTAATCCCGTCAAAGAAAAAAAGCTGGATGCTTGTACGCAAAAGGATGCCGAAAGATTTTTAGAAAGGCTAAAGGAGCGTAACGTTTCCGCAACTATTAGAAGATCGTTTGGCAACGATATAAGCGGAGCGTGTGGACAGCTTAGAAGAAGTCACTTAAACAACGATAATAACAACAAAAGGAGCTAATATGAAAAACACTATTATCGCGCCGTCAATTTTAAGCGCAAACTTTGCAGATATGGGTAGAGAAATCGACCGCATGGTACAAGCGGGTGCTGATTGGATTCATTGTGACGTTATGGACGGAATTTTTGTTCCTAATATTACTTTTGGACCTAAAATGATTAAGGATATAAGAAAAACCACCAGCCTTATCCTTGACGTTCATCTTATGATTACCGAGCCTATAAGATATATTTCTGAATTTGCTTCGGCGGGTGCGGATTATATAACTATACAAGTAGAATCTACTGACAAAGTAGAGGAAACTTTGCGCCTTATTAAAGAAAAAGGTTGCAAATGCGGCGCAGTTATTAGCCCCGATACTCCCGTAGAAGTGCTTAGAAAATATTTGCCGCTTTGTGATCTTGCGCTCGTTATGAGTGTTCATCCTGGCTTTGGCGGTCAAAAGTTTATTGAAAATTCGCTTAATAAGCTTGCGGAGCTTAAAAAATTACGTGACGAAATCAATCCTAATTGCATAATAGAGATTGACGGTGGAATTACCGAAGAAAACGTTCAGCTTGTAAAAAACGCGGGCGCAGAAGCTATTGTTGCCGGAAGCGCGATTTTTGGTAGCAAAGATCCCAAGCAGACTATAGTAAATATGAAGTTATGAAAAAAGGTTTAATTTTTTTGAACGGTAACGCTCCAAGCGAGAGCGTTTTGAAAAACATTGATTTTTGTGACAAAATAGTCGTTTGCGCTGACGGAGCGTACGATTATCTTAGTCCTTTTTGTAAGCCGGATATTTTACTTGGCGATTTTGACTCTATTAGAGAAGTCCCCACTAGCGTAAAAACAAAAAAATTCCCCGTCGATAAGGATTATACCGACGGGCATTTATGCGTTTTGGAAATGACTGAGCTAGGGGTAGATTACGTTGAAATATACGGCGCTTTTGGCGGTAGGCCGGATCACGAATATGCTAATTTTGCGCTTTTGGCGTTGGCAAATTCGCTCAATATTTTTGCGGTAGTTAAGGGAGATTATGATATTTATTTTGTAACAAAGGACATATCATTGGACGTAAACGTCGGTTGTACCGTTTCGATAGTACCATATTCTGATGGCGCGCATATAAATATAACAAAGGGACTTAAGTTTTGCGCCGACAATCTTACGCTTAATAAGCTGCATTTTATTGGTATGTCTAACACTGCGACAAGCGATAAAATCTTTGTGTCCGTAGGGGAAGGGAGCGTGTTGCTGTTTGTCCAAAGGAGATGAACTATGCCGATAATTTGCTTTAAGCTGCCTAAGTTTTTGGGCGCGATATTAAAATTGTTTGTCAAAAATTAAGCGCTAATTTTTTTTGGCTAACTCAAAATTTACATACCGTTTTAGCAACAAAAAAAGTGTCTATTTTGCTTATAGACACTTTTTTTGATATCAATAATAAAAATTCAATAGCGATTAGTCAGCTTTTTTGCTGGTTCTCATACAACGGGTGCATACATATTCAGTGGAAGTAACTCCGTCAATTTCTACCTGAACCTTATGAACGTTGGCGTTGAATGTGCGCTTAGTTTTTCTATTAGAGTGGCTTACGTTGTTACCACTAGTGCGGCCCTTGCCACAAATAACGCATACTCTACTCATAAAAACACCTCCGAAATATTTTGCTTAGAAAATATAACACAATAACTATTAAAAAGCAACTAAAAATAGGGTATATATACAAAATTATTGAAAATTTTTTGACTTTTTTTGTTTAAGCGCCTTAAAATTGTTTGCTTTATCTACGTAAATAAGGTAAAATAATAGTTGTGAGAATTGAAGCTGAGCGATATTGCGCTCTATTCAATTATCATAATGAAATTTTTGTAGGAATTAAAATGAGTGTTAATA
>JAFVXL010000040.1 GCA_017501145.1 Clostridia bacterium
ACTGCAGACAGTTTGCATATAGGTCATTATATACCCATTATGGCTATGGCGCATATGCAAAGAGCAGGGCATAAGCCTATTGCGCTTATTGGCGGCGGCACGGCAATGGTTGGCGATCCATCAGGTAGAACTGATATGCGCAGCATGATGACCGAAGAAACTATTGCGGCAAACTGCGAAGCCTTCAAAAAGCAACTTAAGCGATTTATTAGATTTGACGGCGAAAACGCAGCGTTGATGCTTAACAACGCTGACTGGCTTACGAATCTTAACTATATCGGCTTTCTGCGTGAAGTAGGTATGTATTTCTCGGTAAACAAGATGCTTACCGCAGAATGCTACAAGGCGCGTATGGAAAAGGGTTTGAGCTTTTTGGAGTTCAACTATATGCTTATGCAAGGCTACGACTTCTATATGCTTTACAAAAAGCACGGAGTCAAGCTGCAAGCGGGCGGCAACGACCAATGGAGCAATATGCTTGCAGGCGCTGACCTTATTAGACGTAAGGAGTCTGCTGACGCGTACGCAATTACCTTTACCTTGCTCGAAACGTCTGACGGAAAGAAGATGGGTAAGACTGCTAAGGGCGCGCTTTGGCTTGATGCAAACAAGACTACGCCGTATGAATTCTATCAATATTTCCGCAACGTAGAGGACGTAAAGGTAGAAGAGTGTCTTAAGCTTTTGACGTTTGTTGAGCTTGACGAAATCCATAAGCTTTGTCAGTTCAAGGACGAGCGTATCAACGAGGCGAAAAAGCGCCTTGCGTATGAGGTAACCGCGCTCGTTCATGGCGAGGAAGAAGCGAGAAAGGCTGAGGCTCAAGCAATAGGCGCGTTTGGCGGCGGCGGAGAAATGCCCACCGTAGAGCTTAATGTAAGCAATCAAACGCTTATCGTTGACCTTATGATAGAAGCAAAGACCGCTTCCTCTAAGAGCGAAGCTCGCAGACTTATCGAAGGCGGCGGTGTAAAAATCAATGACTCAAAGGTAGAAAGCGTAAATGCAAAAATTGCCGATTTTACCGATCAAAACGAGTTCGTTTTGCATAAAGGCAAAAAGGTACACGTTAAGATAATAATCAAATGAGATACGTCACTATCAACGACGGATATGCTGAATTTGTAATTTCTCGTTCGCGATTTATGTCTTTTGCTTATCACGTAGAAAGCGAAGAGGAAGTTATGCAAAAGGTCAAAATGCTCAAAAAGACGTATTTTGACGCGACGCACGTTTGTTACGCGGCTATATGGGACGAGCTTGGCAATATGTCGCGCTTTAGCGACGACGGTGAGCCGAGCGGTACGGCAGGTGCGCCCATTATGGATGTAATCAAGGGCGCTAACCTAAAAAAATGCTTAGTGGCAGTAGTTAGATACTTTGGCGGCGTTAAGCTTGGTACGGGTGGTCTAACAAGAGCGTATTCGCAAGGAGCGTCAGATGCGATAGCTTCTTGCAAAAGAACGGAGTACGCTTTGTGCGACGTATATGAGTGTAATCTTGATTTTGCATCATTTAAGCGAATCAGCTCCACAAAAGGCATAGACAACATAAGCTATTGTCAGGACGTAACGTTTACGTATTCTGTAGAAGTGGGTGGGGATATAACTCATCTTATAGACAAAACAAACGGAAAGCTAAGGTTTGTCAAGCAAGAGCTTCCGTGCTACAAAGAAATTATTGACTAACGCGAAAGCGTAAAGGAGTTAAATATAATGGAACTTAAAATTATTAAGACCGAAAACAAAAAGCAAAAGCCTACCGGTAAGCTTGGCTTTGGTAAGTATTTTACCGACCATATGTTTATCATGGAGTACGAAGGCGGCGAGTGGAAGAACGCTCGTATTCAGCCGTGGCAAGATTTGCATCTTGCTCCTTCTGCATCAGTTCTTCACTATGCACAGGGTGTATTCGAGGGCGCTAAGGCTTATAAGAACGAGAAGGGTGAAATCCGTCTTTTCCGTCTTAACGACAACCTTGACAGAATGTGTGATTCGGCAGAAAGAGTTTGCATGCCTGCATTTGACAAAGAGTTCGTTTATGAAGCTATCAAGCAACTTATCTTCATCGACGAAGAATGGATTCCGACTGAACCGGGTACTGCACTCTATATTCGTCCGACGATGATTGCAACCGAGCCTGCTCTCGGCGTGCACGCTTCTAAGAGCTACTATATGTACGTTATCATCAGCCCCGTTGGCGCATATTATGCTAACGGTCTTGCTCCTGTAAAGCTTTTCGTAGAACAAAATTATGTTCGCGCAGCTAAGGGAGGCACGGGTGGACACAAGGTTATCGGTAACTACGCAGCTTCTATGAAGGCTGGCGAGGCTGCTCAAGCTAAGGGCTATGACCAAGCAATGTGGCTTGATGCTAAGTATCATCGCTACGTAGAAGAAGTTGGCGCAATGAACATCTTCTTCATTATCGACGGCGTTGTTTATACACCTGCTCTTCGTGGTAGCATTTTGCCGGGTATTACCCGTCGTAGCGTAATCCACCTTTTGAAGCAACACGGTTACAAGGTTAAGGAAGGTAACGTTGATATCCGCAAGGTTGCTGAAGCATCAGACAAGGGTACGCTTACCGAAATCTTTGGTACCGGCACTGCAGCAGTTATTTCTCCCGTAGGTTGCTTCTGCTATAACGGTAAGGATTATATCGTAAACGGCGGCGAAATGGGTAAGATTAGCAGTATGATTTACGACGAGCTTACCGGAATCCAAACTGGTAAATACGAAGATAAATACAACTGGGTACATATCATTAAGGAATAATTTTAACTTGGCTTATAAGAGTAGGTGCATCAAGTGCGCTTACTCTTTTTTTATGTCTTAATAAGCTGATTTAATGTATTTATTAAAAAATCAATTTCGCTAAAGGTATTGTCTATGCCAAGAGATACGCGTACCATACCCGTTTTTGTAGTGCCGTAATGCTTATGCAATAACGGAGCGCAATGTAATCCGCCTCGCACACAAAAGCCGTAATCGTTTAGCCTGTCACATACTTGAGCGGAATCCTTGCCACGTATGTTGAACGCGATTATTCCTGATGAGCCGTCGCTTGTATATGGAACAATGAATTCGAGCATTTTTATTCTATCCAAAAGATACTCGCCAAGTATGCTTATTCTTTTTGCGTTAGATTCA
>JAFVXL010000041.1 GCA_017501145.1 Clostridia bacterium
AGCCAAAGCTATCCAAAGCTTACGCCAAGTTGAATACTTAAAATCGTCCGAAAACAAATAGGACATTTCCTTAGATGAGTATCTTGTGTTTAACGGATTTTCGTACAATTCTCTCATAATCTCTTCCTTTAAGAATTATTAAAATACGCATTTGCGTTAGAAAACAAAATATTACTTATGGTGGTATCTCTGTATCCTTGTCGAATCATTGCAAGCACTAGCTTGTCAAAGCTTTCATACGAGGTCAAATTCTGGGGCAAGTTGGACGTCCCAAAAAAATCAGTCCCTATACAAAGATTTTTGTCCCCAAATCGTCCCAAAAACCAATCGACATGTCTAATTATCGTATCGATAGTTGGCTCTCCTAAAAAATCTCCAACAAAGCATAGCCCTATTACGCCACCATTTTTTATTATAGCAGCAATTTGCTCGTTTGTCAAATTTCGTGGGTGGTGATTGATTGCATAAAAGCACGTATGGCTGCAAATAATTTTTTTTGCTATGTCTGCAACTTCAAAAAAGCTTTTTTGATTAAGGTGCGCCGTATCAATAGGAACACCCTTTGCGTTAAGCCGTTCAATAAGTTGACTGCCCATAAAGGATAAACCGTCGTCACAGTAAGCGCCACCCGCCAAGCCGTTATAGAAATTCCAAGTTAGCGATGCATATTTTATACCAAAATCATCAATTTTCTCAATATTAGTCGCAAAAATCCCACAATCTTCTATTGCAAGCATTTTGTTTTTATTGAGCTCAAAAATTTTATCTACTGCAAAAAGCGAAAGCTTAGTAGTCCAGACAGCACAAACGGTATACGGATTAGTTACGTCATATCCACACGTTAGAGCATCGTTATGCAAATCAAAGATTTTCATAACAATATATATGCGACAAAATGATTTTTGGCATAAAAAAACCTCCGCTTTTTTAAGCAGAGGTTAATTTTATTATTTGTTTTCGTCGAGATTGATGTTCTTAAGCAAATCAGCAAACGGGTTAAACGAAGATTCTTCGTTCCACTCCTTTTGAGAATCGTCTTCATCCTTGGGCTTGCGCTCTCTCTTAGGACGGTTAGCAAACTTCTTATTGCGCTCCTTGGTTTCTTCTTCGGTAGCTTCCTTCTTAGCTTCTTCAACCTGCGGTTCTTCCGGAAGACAAGCCTTAATGCTAAGGGTAATTCTTCTAGTTGCGTCATCTATAGCAAGAACCTTAACTTCTACGGTATCTCCTACCTTAACAACCTCGTTCATATTCTTAACAAATGAGTGAGCTGCTTCGCTTACGTGAACCAAGCCCTCAATACCCTGCTCGATTTGTACGAACGCGCCAAACGGAACGATGCTTACTACCTTGCCGGTTACAACCGTGCCAACGGGATATTTCTCCATAGCAACGGTGAACGGATGCGGTTGAAGTTGCTTATAGCCAAGAGATACACGGCCCTTTTCACGATCTACGCTAAGCACAAGGAAATCGTAAGTTTCGCCAATCTTCAAAACTTCGTCAACAGTCTTAATATGATTCCACGAAAGGTCAACGATATG
>JAFVXL010000042.1 GCA_017501145.1 Clostridia bacterium
ATAGCTTTTTCTTTGCAGATCGGACAAAGCTTTTTGACGAGTCGTTGTGCTATTACACCTACTACTGCATCTGCAACAAGATAAGGTGGAATGCCCATATCGATAAGACGGTTAATTGATCCAGCAGCGTCGTTTGTGTGAAGAGTGGAGAAAACCAAATGGCCTGTTATTGCGGCTCGTATTGCGATTTGCGCCGTTTCTTCGTCACGAATTTCTCCGATCATAATGACGTTAGGATCTTGGCGCAAGATGCTTCTAAGTGCAGATGCAAACGTAAGGTTTGCCTTAGTGTTGACCTGAGTTTGGTTTATGCCCGGCAAGGTGTATTCTACTGGGTCTTCGACGGTAACTATATTAGTATCTTCTTTGTTTAGTTCTTTTAAGAACGAATAAAGAGTGGTAGATTTACCGCAGCCTGTGGGACCTGTTAGTAATACTATACCGTATGGGTGAGAAAGGATTTTATCAACGACAACCGTTTCTTCATCACTAAATCCGAGCTCCTTGCGTGAAAAGTTAAAGGAGCTCTTGTCCAAAATTCGCACCACAAATTTTTCTCCGTATGAAGTAGGTAGGGTAGATATACGAAAGTCATATTCTACGCCGTTAACTGTGAGATTGAATCTACCATCTTGTGGAATTCGGTGCTCAGCAATATTTATACCTGCAAGAATTTTTAATCTCGCGCAGGTTGCGGGATATGAGTCAATAGGGAATTCTGCTCTTAAATATAACGAGCCGTCTATACGGTATCTAACTCTTACAGATTTTTCAAAGGGCTCGATATGAATATCGCTTGCTTTAAGAGAAATTGCTTCATTAATAAGTGAATCAACTAGCTTAACGGCAGGAGCATTTTGAATTTCATTTTCACCCTCATCAAAATCGTCCATATTGTCGGTGTGCTTTTCGCTAAGATCTTGCAAGGCGGTTGAAGCGTCGCGTCTTAACATAATCGACTGGACTTTGTCAATAAGATCATTTTCGTTTGAAAGAAGGTAAGTGATTTTACCTTGATGAATTGCTCTAATGGGCGATAGAGCCATCGGATTGGTTGGATTAGCTATCGCGACTGTCAATTCTCCATTGACAAGACTAACAGGTAAAAATTTATTTTTTAGCATTAGAGCTTGAGAAAAACTGCTAATAAGATGTTGGTCTACGTCTATTAGCTGTACGTCACAAACGTTTAATCCATAATATTTTGCCATAACGTCTAACGCTTGCTTTTTTGTGCAAAAGCCGCTTTTGACAATATCTGCAACCGAAAAGTTGTCGCTACTAATTAAATTTTGCGCTTGCTCCTCTGTGAGATAATTGGCGTTTATAAATTCGTTAACAATTTCGCGTTTGTACATGGTGTGCTCCTATAATGTGTTCATAATGCTAAGCAACGGTGAGAATACTGCAAGTATAACTATTGCAATAATAACGCCCATTATGCATATAATAAGCGGCTCTATAAGCGTTGTCATACGAAGTAAGGCGGTTTCGATATTCTCGTCAAAATATGAGGTGCTTTTTGCTAAAACGGTATCAAGTGAGCCTGAATTTTCTCCCGTTGCAATTATTTGAGTAAGAATTTTCGGAAAAACTTTGTATTTTGCAAAAGCGGCTGATATAGAGCTACCCATAATGACTTCTTTGTAAGCAAGGTCGTACTTTTGCTTGTAATATCTATTCTTTATGATATTTCTCATTATTTCGAGTGATTTTACAACATCTACGCCACCCGAAATTAGAGCGGAAAATCCGCGTGTAAAGGATGCGCACACGAGTGATGACGTTACTTTGCTGATAAGTGGCGCAGTAGCCTTAAATGCGTCCCATAGGTATTTGACTTTTTCAATACGAAAAAGCAAATAAATTATGAGTATCGCCACTAATAAGCCAAGAAGAAGGTATGCATAGTTTGTTACAACGAAGTCGCTAATACTAATTATTGTTTTTGTTATGGGCGGCATTTCTACGTCTAACTTTTCAAGAGTTGACTTGAAGGTTGGTACAATTGCTACCATTAGTAAAATTATTACCCCAACTGTAAGCACAGACAAAAGAGTGGGATAAATAAGCGCATTTTTTGCTTTGCGTTCTATTTTGTAGTTGCGTTCGTAGTACGAAGCAAGCTCGATAAGTGTAACGTCTAACGAACCGCTTAATTCGGCAACGTATACCATACTGATAAACATTTCGGGAAAGATTTTGTTGTATTTGCCAAATGCTTCGCTTAGCAAAAGTCCAGATCTAACGTCGTTATGAACGGTAGTAAGAATTCGCTTGAATAAGCTAGAATACGGTTGTTCCTTTAGGAGCTCTAACGAATCTACTATCGTCATACCGGAGTTTATCATAATGGAAAACTCTCTACAAAAAGTAGTTATTTCGGCGGTTTTTATGGTGGTAGAAGTAGAAAAGAAGTTAATTACGTTGTCCGAAACGACCTTGCAAGAAACAAGATATAAGTTGGCTTTGAGTAAAAGGTGCTTAAGATCATCTTTGTTCTTTGCAAGCATAAATCCTGCGGATTTTTTGCGGTTGATATCTACTGCTAAGTATTTGAATTTTTTGAGTTCGTTCTTTTCGGGCATAACGTTCTCCTTAGAATAAGCTTAGATATAAATCAATTAAATAATTCCCAAAGCATAGCGCACTAAATGCGCCTAAGCACAAAAATGGGCCAAAAGCGAACGGAGCGGTAACGTCCTTGTTGACAATTGCCTTAATAATAAGATAAATGCTAGCAAAAATTGCAGAAAATCCTATTGTTAGTAACGTAAGCTTGCATCCGAGCAACAATCCGATAGTGATAATGAATTTTATATCGCCACCACCAAGAGCTTCGATTTTTCTCAATACCTTAAATGAGTAATATAGCATCAAAAACAGTAAACCACCGCCTATACTGCCGATAAGTCTTTCCCACCATAATACATTATATCCTAAGATTATACTGTCTACAAACGGATTAAAAATGCTATAAACGGTGGCTATTACACCCAAAATACCTACTGCAATGTTGAGTGAGTCAGGAATTATTTGATGCTTAAAGTCTATTGCGGATATAGTAATTAGAATAGAAAACGTAAGCATATACAAAACCGAATATACGCTTAGTCCAAATATTAAGTACGTTGCTATCCAAATTAACGCGTTTAGTAGCTCTATAAGCGGATAAATAGGGGAAATCTTGCTTTTGCAATATCTGCACTTTCCACCAATAATAATGTATGAAACTAATGGGATATTATCGTACCATTTAATGCGCTTATTGCATCTTTCACAGTGTGATGGTGGATAAGCTATGCTTTGACCAAGTGGCAATCGGTATATTAATACTGTCAAAAAGCTGCCGAAAATTAGTCCAAATAACGCTAATAAAGAAATAATCAAAGCCATTTACGCTCCTTTGCCAAACGTTAAGATCTGCGTTTGGTCAGTAGCGAGTATCGAAATGATAAAATTTTCGTAGTCTAAGTGCATAATAACCAGTGTTTTAGTATTTTGTTCGGTTGTAAAGTCAAGAGTGTAGACATGACCGTTAGAGGCTACAGTCCAAACGTTTTCGTCCTGTGTTACGGTAAAATTGGCTTGCTTAAGCGATTTGGCAAACGGGGAGTTAAGACAATCAATAACGTTTTCATGCAATATGTCGCCGTTAGTATCGCAAAATAATTCACCTATTTGGCTGCAAGCTCTTATATGCTCCTTTTCGCTAATATAAGAGTCGGTATAAGATATTTGCGTAACCGTAGTAGTTGTAATCAAGGCGCATACTGAAAAGATCAAAAGCATTGCAAGCACCGTGTAAATTAAGGCAGATCCTTTTTTGTTTTTCATATGCCCTCCTTTAAGATGATAGAATAGGAGTACGTGCAAACTGTTTTGTCGCTATCATCAGTTATTGTAATGGGCAAAGTCAAAACATTGCCGCTACGGGTAAAGCAATACTCACATTTGTTGGAGTAATTGTTAACGTTGGCTTGGTTAAAGCTACTATCTACGTAGATATCAAACTGATTGCAGGGTAAAGACGGTATATCAATATCAATAGTCTTTAGGGCTACAAAGTATTCGCCATAAAAATCGTTGAAAGAATTGCGTTTGTCTACGGCGCGTAGCAGCTCGAAAGAATTGCTGCAAAAATTTTCTGCCAAAAATTCGCTATTAGAGCGTTCATTTGAGCTTTTACTAATAGTTATTATAGAAGTTGCAGCAAGAGCAACCAATGATATTATAGTGAAGGCAATTATAGTTTCGACTATTGTAAAACCTTTTTTGTGCATCAAAATAATAATCCTTTTAGATGTTTTTTTGGTTTTAGCGCGCCGTGAAGGTCAATGTTATCTATCGATAGGCGGCTAAGCTCTATTATATCTGATCCGCAATGAAGAATTGAATCGGTATAGTCGGTAACTTTATTGCAAACAACCTTTAGCTTTATATGCTCAAAGCCAAAATAAGTGGCTAAATCAGCGCAGGTTTGTTTAAGTATAGGCGCTAAGTTGTCGTTGTTTGTAGTTACTTGTTTTGAGAAAGCAATTATATTGCCGTTGCTAAGAATTAGGTTTATTTCGTTGTCGTATAAAAACGCAAACAAGGTAGGTGCTGATTGACTATCGCAAAAAGTCTTTAAGCTGCTTGCGATACAGGCTGAGCGAAAAGTGATTTTGCACGGGATTTTTAGGTGATTAAGCGCAGAATAAATGCGACTTACAATAAGGTTGCTTGCAAAAAATATAGAAAACGACATTTTCGTTTTGTCAAAATAAATTTCTCTGATGCGATAAGTAGAATTATCAATCTCGTTATATCTTTTTGCGATTTCGATATTGATTGTCTGTTGCTTTTTTCTGCGCAAAAAGGTTGGGATTTCTATAAAGTCGCACGAGACATATTTGTCGTCCATAACAAAGGTTATATAAGAAATTTTATTTTCTTTCTCAAAAACATATGGGGCGATTATTTGTTTTACTATTTTGTCGTAGTCAACTTCGTCATTTTTAATGCAGCTATGAGAAAAGTCTATTTCTTTGTAAATAGGCAATTTATTTTTTATGTGCAACAAGCGAACGGTGCGCTTGTTTGCGTCTATACTGATTGCAAGATTACTCATTGTTTTCTCCTTCTATAATTATAGCTGCCGTTATTGTGTGCAAGGTTCTGAAAGGCGTATCGCTGTTTCTAAATCGTACGCTTACCATAAGGACGTTGGAGTAGGGTATGTCGAAAGTTATTGATGTTATTTCCGAAAAGTATATTACGTCATTATTCGTTGTTAGCTCAAGCTCGCTATTTGAGAAGGCATATCTTTTGCCGTTGTCGGTTAAAATTTCGTTCTCATATACGCTAATAGTTGTATGCGAGTTGTCGGCAGCGCATAGCCAATCGTTGAGAGACTCTTCAAAGCATAGAATATCTCGCTCTTGCTTGGAGCTGAGTTGAACGTTGTTTTGTGCGGTGTTTGTAGATATAATCACCGTTGTCGCAAGCAAGGCAATAAGACCGAGCAAGACGAGAACAATCGTTAGCTCGGTTAGGGTAAAGCCTTTTTTGTTGCAAAATACACGCGCACACCTATTCATTGGGACAATTATAACATATACGCAACAAAAAAGCAATATAAAATCAAATTATGAAGAAATTTTGGTTAAAAAGTTGAACTTTTGCATCGTGCAGTTTAGTATTTTTTCGGCATCTACTTATTTTTTTCGTCTTAAAAAAAGTTTTATATTGTACATATGGTTGTTTACATAGAATACGTAATATTAGATAATTTTGTTTTTACTTACTTAATAGCAAATTTAAGCTATAGGATTGTGCGAGAAAAGCCAAAAATACTTAGGTGTATCATAGCATCAATTGTGGGAACAGCTTGCGCCGTCTTTTACCCTTTCGTAAAAGACGCTGTTGTTGTAATAATTATAAAAATTTCTTTATTGAGCGTTATGAGCTTTATTTTGTATATTAAGCTTCCGAAGTTTTTTGTTAGAGTTGGTGCGTTTTTGGTATGTACTGCAGTTTTTGGAGGAATTCAGTTCATGTTAGGGTATTTAGTTTATGGTGACGCGCAATCCGCCTTAAGCTTGCCTATAAGCGACTTACCGTTAAGTGTATTTTTTTTGACTCCGATAGGACTGTGGCTTGTGGCAAGAAGACTATTTGCTATAATTAACTCTTATAGAATACGTAAGAACTATATTTATGACCTTAAGCTTAGCTCGGGAGAAAATAGTGTTATGATCAAGGGGTTGATTGATACGGGAAATACAGTAAAGGACAGTAAAAGTGTAATATTTATAAATGCGATTACTGCGATTGAGCTTTTTGGGATTGATTACCTGACACTTAGAAATAAAGATAATTCGTTTATTAATGTCTTGACGGCAACCGGCAAAAAAGAAATCAATCTTTTCCCTGCAAAAATAGAATTATATTTAGCAAAGGACGAGCATATATTTATGGATGTACAAGTTGGTATAAGTAACGTATGTTTAGGCGCGGAATACCAAGCAATTTTGCCGCTTAGTGTTTTAGAAAAGGAGAAGATATTATGAAATTGTTTCAAAAAATCAAGCAATGGCTAATAAGCCTAAAAAAAGAAAATTTGCTCTATTATATAACTACTTCCGAAGCGTTACCCTTGCCACTAAGCGCTGATGAAGAATGCGCTACGCTACAACGTCTAGTTAGAGGGGATAGTGATGCAAAAACGCTATTGATAGAGCGTAATTTAAGGCTTGTAGTTTATATTGCGCGCAAGTTTGAAAACACAGGAATAGACACGGAGGATTTGATTTCTGTAGGTACTATTGGGCTAATTAAGGCGATAGGCTCATTTGACGCTAGTAAGAATATTAAGCTTGCGACTTATGCTTCAAGATGTATCGAAAACGAAATTTTGATGTGTCTTAGACGTATGTCAAGGCTTAGGAGCGAAGTATCATTAGATGAGCCACTTAACGTTGATTGGGACGGAAATGAGCTACTTATGTCTGACATACTTGGCACCGATGCTGACTTAGTGAGTAAAAATATCGAAAGTAAGGTAGAAATTCAACTATTATGGGAAGCGATAAGTAAGCTTTCGAAAAGGGAAAAGCTTATTATGAAGTTAAGATTCGGACTTCTTGGTAGCGAAGAAAAGACGCAAAAAGAGGTTGCGGATATGCTTGGAATTTCTCAGTCATACATATCAAGATTGGAGAAAAAAATCATTTTTAGATTAAGAAAAGAAATGGCAAAAGCATTATAAAAAATCCCTTCGCTAAGCAGCAAAGGGAAATGGGTTAACTTATATTTTTCTTAACTGATGACAAGGCTGACTTTTCGAGCCGACTTACTTGAGCTTGCGAAATGCCTACTTCTTGCGAAACCTCTACTTGAGTTTTACCCTCGAAAAATCTAAGGTTTATAATTTGTCGCTCTCTATCGCTAAGCTTAGCAAGCGCTTCTTGAATAGATACTGAGGTAAGCCAGTTTTCGTCGGTGTTTCTTTGATCGGAGATTTGATCCATAATCATAACCGTTTCGCCACCGTCGTGGTAAATTGGATCGAACAGCGATACGGGATCGCTGATTGCGTCCATTGCATAAACAACGCTTTTGTATGGAATATCAAGTATGGCGGCAATTTGTTCCATAGAAGCTTCGCCCCAGCTGTTGCTTTCGATTTCTTGTCGGGCTTGTAGCGCTTTGTAAGCCGTATCGCGAATAGATCTGCTTATGCGCACATGAGAGCTATCTCTAAGGTAGCGCTTTATCTCCCCGATAATCATAGGCACGGCATAGGTCGAAAACCGCAAGTTCAGCGTAGTGTCAAAATTGTTTGTCGCCTTTATAAGTCCTATGCAGCCTACCTGAAATATATCGTCCATACTTTCCTTTTTGCCTGAAAAACGCTGTACAATGCTTAAAACGAGTCTTAAGTTTGCCGTCAAGAATTGATCGCGAGCGTTTTCGTCGCCATCATGAGCTTTTTTTAATAATTCCATACTTTGCGCATGGCTAAGTTTTGGTAGCGTTGACGTATCAATGCCACAAATTTCAACTTTGCTATTCATAAATCCTCCGCAATTATTTTTGGCTTTGCGAACGTAAAATATCCTAATTAGGTCAAAAAGCTTGCAAGAATTGTCGAATTGCCGCATATATATACATAAGATTTGTCGCCTTTGTGCGATATTTAGAGGTGTGTATGTCCGAGATAGGAGAGCTTTCGTATAGCGAATTACGGCAAAAGGATATCGTCAGCATTAGCGACGGAAGAAAACTTGGCAAAATAGTTGATTTGGTTTTTTCGCCAAGCGGAAAGGTAAAGGGTATAGTTGCGCCGTATGGAAGAAGATTTTTGTGTTTTCGCAATCAAGAGGTTTATATTCCTTACATTAATATTAAGACGATAGGAGAAGATATAATATTAGTGGACGTTGATACTGCGCTAGGTGGGCGAAATTGTCGAGCAGACCATCGCTATGGCGCAAATATTGATAGACGAGACGATAGGCGCGAAGAAAGCCCTCTTCGCAAGCACTCATCTGACGAAAGCCAACAAAATAGATGTGACGGTAGGTGCGATAAGTGTATGCTATTTGATTGTGAGGACAGGTGGAAAGGTCGAGCAAACGTATATATTGATAATGCGCCATACAATTAATTGACATTTTGTTTTTACTTTGCTACAATATATGGAGCAAGGAGTTGTTATGAAGTGTATATTTTGTGGGCATACTGAAAGTAAAGTAATAGACAGCAGATCGACAGACGATTTCAGCAAAATTCGTCGTCGTAGAGAGTGTCTTGGTTGCGGAAGGCGTTTTACCACGTATGAAGTAATCGAAACGATGCCTGTTCTTGTGGTAAAAAACGACGGCACAAGACAGCCGTTTGATAGAACAAAGATTCAAGCTGGCGTTATGAAGGCTTGTGAAAAAAGACCTGTTTCGGCAAGCGATATAGAAGAGCTCGTTTCTTCTATCGAAAAGAGCGTGAACAACTTTATGGAGCAGGAAATTTCTTCTATTAAGATAGGCGAGCTTGTTATGGCTAAGCTAAAAGAGCTTGACGAAGTGGCTTACATTAGATTTGCATCCGTTTATCGTCAATTTAGAGATTTGTCTACCTTTACTCAATTTATCAACGAATTTGAACAAAAAATGATAAAAGAGAAGTAGACATGCCGTTAACCTACGCTAAAATAAATGCCGATTACGTAATTACGAAAGTAAAGGAAAGTAGCGCCATACGCCGCTTGTTGGATTTGGGATTTACGCCAAACAGTATAATAAGAGTAAGAAGCGTCGAGCCAAAGTTAGAAGCGATGCTTGTCGAAATTAGAGGTGTGTTGGTAGCGTTGCGAAAAAGCGTAACGGATAGTATTTTGGTAGAGGTGAAAAATTGAATCGGACTTTTGCGCTTGTAGGCAATCCTAACGTTGGCAAAACAAGTGTTTTTAACCGCTTAACTCACTCAAGTGAGCGTGTCGGTAATTGGCACGGTGTCACCGTTGATAAGGTAGCCAAGGTAACTAAGCATAATAGCGAAATAGAAATTGTGGATTTGCCTGGTATATATAGTCTTACGGCTTATTCTATGGAAGAAACGGTGTCGCGCGATGAGATTTTATCAAAAGGCTATGACTTAATAATATATATATGCGAAGCTAATAACCTTGCGCGTAATTTGTATCTTGCATTGCAGCTTATAGAGCTTGACGTTCCGTTCGTTATTGTAGTCAATATGATGGATGAGCTTTTTGCTAAAGGTATGAATATTGACGCAAAGCTCTTGTCGGATAGACTTAAGGTTCCCGTTACTTGTCTTAGCGCAAAAAACGGCTTTGATGCTGATAGGTTGATGATAGAGGTGACAGAATACGCTGAACAATTTACCTCAAACAAATTAAAATTACCGTATATACAAAAACTGCCTATATGGCAAATGAGAGAAATAATATCAAATACTCAAAACAAAAGCAGCGATAATGAGCTGCTTTATTATTTTATTAAAGCGTTAGAAGGTGATGATTATTCGCTTAATAAACTTAGCGTTAGTCAAAATCAAAGAAAATCCATAACTGCTCTTGGTAATTATAAGGAACAAATTGCTGCATTAAGATATGAATTTATAGATAAAATAACTGAAGAGGTCGTTGTAACAGAAAACACTAAAAAATTCAAATTTTCTACTATAAATAATAAATTAGATAAATTATTGCTTAATAAATACCTTGCTTTGCCCATATTTTTGCTGATTATGTCAGGCATATTTGGTATAACGTTTGGACTGGTAGGGAAGTATTGTACGCAAATTCTAACAATAGGAAAAGATTATTTGATAGAATTATTAAATGGTGTGCTTAAGGGAACTGCATTGTTGCCGTGGATGAATTCGCTATTATTGTATGGAATAATTGACGGAGCTTGTAGTGTGCTTGTTTTTTTGCCGCAAATAGTAACGCTGTTCTTTTTTCTTGCATTGCTTGAAGATAGTGGATATATATCAAGAGTTGCGTTTATGACGGACGGGATATTTCGTAAAATAGGATTAAGCGGTAGAGCTGTATTTACCATACTTACGGGACTAGGATGTTCTGCGTCTGCAGTTACTACAGCGCGCGGATTAGAAGACGACAACACAAGAAAAAAGGCTGTAATGCTTACGCCATTTATTTCGTGTAGCGCGAGATTGCCTGTTTATGTTGCTATATCGGCAGCTTTTTTTGTTGAGAGGAGCGCATTGATAATATTTGGCTTATATCTTCTTGGAATAAGTATATTAGTATTAATTGCGGCAATATTTCAAAAAACAAAGTTAAGAAGCGGAGATGGTCCGTTTATTATGGAAATGCCGCAGTATAGATTTCCCACTTATGAGCGAGTTGCGCAAATAATATTATCTAATGCAAAAAATTTTGTAGTTAAAGTAGGAACTGTAATTTTATGCTTTAACGTAATAATATGGGTTTTGTGCAATTTTTCCTTTACGAATGGATTCGTCGAAATAGGTGAAGGTTTAAGTATTATGGAAAAGATAAGCGGAATAATTGCGCCTATATTTAAGCCGCTAGGTTTTGGCAGCTGGAAGGCGGTAACAGCGCTAATGAGCGGACTGATTGCAAAGGAAGCGGTAATTTCTACGATAGTTAATCTTGGTGGGGCTCAAAGCGTATTTTTTGATCAATTATCTGCACTTTGCTTTATGGTTTTTACGTTATTGTACGTTCCGTGTGTTGCAACTATTGCATCTACATATCGTGAAATTGGAATCAAATGGACGGTGTTTTCGATAGTAATGCAGCTTATAGTAGCATACTTAACTGCGTTGGCAGTTAGAATTGTTGTTTTAGCGTTCAAAAACGGCATATTTTATGGGCTTATCGCGCTTGCTTTTTGCATAGCTGTTGTGGTATCATTTACTATGGTTTTATCGATTATGACCAAAAACAAAAGGAGAGTTCGCTGCTTTAGCGGCTGTAATAACTGTAATGATATTCAAAACTGTTGCAAGTAGCGAAACAACTGTATTTGCGCAAATATCGCAGTACGTACCTATTAGCGCTTCTAATGCAAAAAGGCTCATTAAGGATAAAGAGGTTAAATTAAATGGACAAAGAATTTCGGCTGATTTGTCGATTAAGGCAGGAGATGAGTTGGAAATTTTTGTTCCCAAGACGTTTTTGGTCAGTGAGCCGCAGATTATATATAAGGATCAAAATATTCTAATTGCGGACAAGCCTATTTATACAGAAGTTGAAACTGCGCTAACGGCGTATTTCAGTGGTGAAGGTGAGTTTATTAAGCCGATGCATAGACTTGATAGAAATACTGTTGGTTTAGTTGTTTTTGCTCTTAATCAAGCGACATACGACGAGCTGTTCGTTGCGTTTAAGGATAGGTCGATAGAAAAAAGATATGAAGCTTTGGTATTAGGAAGGCCAAAAAGCGGCATTTATAAAGCATATCTATATAAGGATTCGTCAAAATCTATTTGCTCTATATCTCAAGCTCATAAAAAGGATTACAAAGAAATTGTTACGAAGATTTGCTCGGTTGAGCCGCGTGGCGAGTTGTCGGCTGTTGATATTGAGCTCATTACGGGTAGAACTCATCAAATTAGAGCGCACATGGCTTATTTGGGGACGCCGGTGCTTGGAGACGGAAAGTATGGTGACGGCGAAGTGAATAAAAGATATAAGGCAAAATACCAAAAATTATGCGCAAAAAAAATAGTTTTTCACGGATTGCGCGGAAAGCTCGGCTATTTGAACGAAAAAGTTTTTCAATCTTGTCAAAATGTTATTGACTAATTGGTCTTAATAATGATATACTAACTACTATAAATAATAATTACAAACGAGGCAATATGAAAAAAAGAAATATTACTTATTCTCCTACAGCTCAGCAGAAGAAAAAAATGAAGCTGTTGAAAGAACATCCGGAGCTTGTGGAGCAGGAGCAAAAAGCAGAAGCGGCAGTTGCTAAAAATAAAGTTGACC
>JAFVXL010000043.1 GCA_017501145.1 Clostridia bacterium
ACCACCTGTAAACGATTCTGCAGTAGCAACGCGCAACTCTTTTTCTTTCAGGATATTAAAAATTTCTTTAATTTTGGTCATGCAAAACCTGTTTATTTTTTATTATATAGTTAGCACCCGAAATTATCGCAAGCAAGGTTGCCAGAGCTAAAAGCGCAAAGCCTACGTAGTACAAAATCAAAAGCCACGTTGCATCTCCGAACACCGCAAAAAGCGATCTGTGCGGTATAAGAACGATAAGGGCAATCATTTGACAAACGGTCTTCATTTTACCCCATCTATCTGCCGCCAAAGTAATTCCCTTTGACGCAGCAATAATTCTAAAACAGCTTACTATAAGCTCTCGGCTTTCTATAAGCATCAAAAATATCGCTACTATCATAGTGAAAATTTCGCCTTGACTATTGTCCAAAAGCAAGGCAACGAGCGCGCACATTACGAGCATTTTGTCAGCTATCGGATCAAGAAATTTACCAAGCGAGGTAACTTGATTCCACTTTCTTGCCAAATATCCGTCCAAAAAGTCCGTAAAGCTTGCAATCATAAATACCGCCACCGCCGCTAAGCCATTATACGGAAATTCTATAAGATACAAAGCAACGAATAACGGAATAAGCACCATCCTTACAATCGTCAGCCTAGTAGGAATATTAAGTTTACTCATTTACAACTTCTCCTATCAAATCGTATCCCTTAACGCCTATTACACGAACGTTATAAAATTCTCCAACGCTTGCATAATCAGCCTTAAAGTAAACAAACGTATCAATTTCGGGGGCGCAATCGGCAGTTCTGCCGACAAACATCATCTTATCGTAGTCAACGTCCTCGTACAAAACTCTAACAATTTTGCCTATCATGCTTTTGTTGTACAATGCAACGTTTCCTTTATGTAATAGCGATATCGTCTTAGCCCTATTCTGCCTTACCCTTACGGGAACCTTACCTTTAATTTTCTTAGAAGGCGTATCTTCTTCGCAATAAGCAAACACGCCTACGTGACGCAGCTTCTTAGATGAAACGAATTGACAAAGTTTATCAAACTGCTCATCACTTTCTGTCGGAAACCCCGTCATAAGAGTCGTTCGCACAGCTATACCTTTGCTAATTAGCTTGTCAATTAGCGTCAAAACGTCATTTTCGGACGTAGTCCTGTTCATTTTCCTTAAAATATCACCATCTATGTGCTGCAAGGGAACGTCCATATATTTAACAACCTTGTCATTAGAAACAACTTCGTCAATAAGCTCGTCAGTAACAAGCTCAGGATAACAGTACATAAGTCTAATCCAACTCAAATCGAGCTTGCTTAGCTCCCTTATGAGCTCTACGAGCTTGTAGCTTGAATACAAGTCTATGCCGTATCTTGTTACGTCCTGCGCCACCAAAATAAGCTCTTTTACGCCAGAAGAAACAAGCTCGCGAGCTTCGCTTATAAGCTGCTCAATAGGCACCGATCGATATTTACCTCGAATAGACGGAATAGTACAATACGTACAAAAATTATCACAGCCGTCAGCTATCTTTAGGTATGCGTAATGCGGCGGCGTCGTCATAATTCTTCCTGCTATTTCAACACAAGGATTAGACGAGTTATAGCAAACTCTTTGATCACAATTAATAACATCTACTATCTTGTCATAATCGTTGGTTCCCAAAAAGGCGTCTACTTCGGGCAAAGACTCTTTAAGCTCGTCCATATATTTTTGTGGCAAGCATCCCGTTACAATAAGCTTGCTGCATCTACGACTTTTGCACTCTATCGCTTCCAAAATCGTATCTATAGCTTCAACTCGAGCCGGTTCAATAAAACCGCAAGTATTGATGATAATAACGTCTGCTTGCTCTATATCTGCAACAACGTCAAACATCCCGCGCAATCTATACAGCATTTTTTCGGTATCAACGCGATTTTTATCGCAACCAAGCGAAATTACGTACAAATTCATCATACGTCTTCTCCGTAAATTTCGTTAAACATTGCGCTCGTTATATAAACCTCACGCGGCTTAGAACCATCCGCCATACCAACGTATCCCTTTTCTTCAAGTTGGTCTAATATACGAGATGCTCTATTATAACCTACAGAGAAACGTCTTTGAATTGACGATGCTGATGCAATTTTAGTTTCGATAATTCTACGCAAAACGTCTTTCGTAAGCGGATCTTCTGCTGCCTCGCCGTTTACGTCACTATCAGCAGTTGCAACTACTTCATCTTCGGGTTTTTTCATAATAATATTTTCAACAGCCTCATCATAATCTGCTTCATTGTTGTTTCTAACGTAGTTGACTATATTCTCTATTTCTTCGGTCGTTATAAAGGCGCCTTGTACACGAATAGGATCGTTAGAATCAATGGGCGCATACAGCATATCGCCTCTACCAAGCAAAGACTCAGCTCCGATTTGGTCAAGAATGGTTCTCGAGTCAGGAATACTCTTGACTGCAAACGCTATTCTACTCGGGAAGTTTGCCTTAATTGTACCGGTAATTACGTCAACAGACGGACGTTGGGTAGCAAGAATAAGGTGCACGCCTGCCGCTCTAGCCTTTTGCGCTAGACTCATAATATTTTGTTCAAGCTCTTTGCTGTTTTTTGCAAGCATCAACTCGCTAAGCTCATCAACAACTATTACGATACGCGGCATCTTAGGTTCTAAGCCACTCTTGACTGCTTCGCATTGATTATAGTCACTCAAGTTTCTTACAGAGTGTTGCGCAAACAAAGCATAACGCTTATCCATTTCTTCTCTCGCCCACTTAAACGCATTGCATGCTTGGACGCTATCCTTGATAATATTCTTCATAAGAAGATGAGGCATATCGCGATAAAGCACGAATTCTACTTGCTTGGGATCTACGAGAATTAGCCTTACGTCGTCGGGAGAAGCCTTATATAATATACTTATAATTATCGAATTAAGACAGGCGCTCTTGCCGCTTCCTGTCGTACCAGCAATGAGCAAATGCGGCATCTTTTCAAGATTACACGTCATAATGTTGCCGGTAATACCTTTACCAAGCGCAAGAGTAAGCTCGGATTTTGCGTTTTCGAACTCTTTACTCTCAATAACTTCTCTAAGCGAAACAATCGCAATGCTCTTATTCGGAACTTCTACACCTACGGCGCGCTTACCGCGAATAGGCGCTTCTATTCTTATCTTACCGTCAGATGCAAGAGCATACGCTATATCGTCACCGCGACCGGTAATCTTGCTTACCGATTGACCAAGCGGCATTTCAAGCTCGTAACGAGTTACCGCAGGGCCTTTGGTAATGTTGATAACCTTCGCTCCTATCTTTAAGTCGTTAAGACTTTGCTCCAATATACTTGCCTTCTCTTCACAATCATCATTTTCGTCTGGCGGAGTTGAGCTATTTACAAGCAAATCAATTGGAGGCGGAGTATATCTAAGATGCTTCTTCTTTTTCTTCGGCTTTACCGATTCGGGCACGATAACGTCATAATCATCCATATTTATTTGATTATTAACGCCACCACCCTTCTTCATACTCATTTTGTATTCGCTGAGCTTAAGTGAAATTTGATCGACGTTTTGGTTAAATCCTTCACGAACGTAATATCCGGTATTGTCGTCATTTATCTCATCACGAACCTCGGACATATCAACTTCTTCGTCAATAAGCTTAAGCGAATCGGGAATTTTAGCCTCGGGGAACGATTTCTTTTCTTCAGCTAAGCTTTGCTCTGGCTGAACATTTTCTAAGCTCTCTTCAATGCTAATATCTTCACTTTGGGCGTAGCTAGACGAAGGAGCATATTCGCCAAGATTGTATTTCTCCCTAATTTCTTCAGGAAAATACTCTTCCGACTCCGAATAATTAATAGTTTTTTCGGCTGTCTTAAGCGAACTTTCTACATTTTCACTATTAAACTCGCCAACGTCCACAACGTCATTTTCATTGGACGCTAAAGGTTGATTTACTTGGTTATCAAAATAGGAGTCTTGTCTATAGCTGTTAGTAGAGCCAAGCGTAATGGGTGCAACATTTATCTCGTCAGCTTCATTTATCGGCTCGTTAGCGTCAAATTCTTCATCAAGCTCATCATTAGAATTTTGCTCCTTTTCAATAGCTGACGAAGCAAAATCGTCTGCAACAATTATTTGCGGTAATTCAATCTCATCTTGAATTTTGTCAGCCTTAGCATCAAAATTATATTCTAATTCTACACTTTCCTCTTGATCATCTGTTGCAAATTTATCTTGAGGTCGAGCATTTGACGCGCTAACACTTTCGTCTTGCTTGCGTACTGACTTTTCTTTTTCGGCAGCAAACGCATCACCGTTAACAATTGGCGGTAAATCAACCTCAGGCTCAACGCTCTTAGGCTGAATAACGGGTGCAAAATGCTCAACCGACTCCGGTTTTTTGTAGATGGGATTTCCAGTGATTATAGGCGGAAGCGAAACGTCATTATGTTCTTCAATTATATCTTCATTAGGACTTCGCCACTGAGTATCATCCTTAATGGTCTTGGATATCTCGTCTCCGTTAAGAATCGGTCCTGCAACAAGCTTATCGCTTACGTCCTTTTGGGGAGGAATTGGCACGTCGGGCAAAATGCGCTTATGCTCATTTTCGATCTTAGGCGTAGCAACATTACTTTGTGAAGATATGAACTGATCGTTATCAATAAGATAATTACTTCTACCGCTAGTGCGCTCTTTGACGTTCATATTATCCTTTAGAAAGGCGTCATACTTTTTGCGCATTTCGTCAGGAGAGCCATAAAGCTTTTCGCGAGCTAATCTTCTCTGCTCTTCTTCGCTCGATTCAGCTTGAGCAAACGGCTGCTCGGGTTGTTTACGAGTCATAGGCTGCACCTCGTCATAACGACTGATAGTGTCACCAAAAGGCGTGTACATTGATGCAAAATCGCCCGAAACAGAATTTACCTTGTTAGTACGCTCAATAGTTCCCACGAACAAAGTTGTATCATTAATATCTCTAACAGGTTGCGCTTCGCTCTTACCTTTTATGAATGGAAGATATTCTTTTCTTTGAGAAGCTTGATTATTTTGTCTAACTACCGAAGCAGCAGTCTTCTTAAAATCTACCAAAAGCAAGCTCATAAACAGCACAAAAATCAGACCGTACAAAACGTACGCCCCAATAAATGACAAAACGGATTTTACAAAATAAGCTATCGTTCCAAAAATAAGTCCGCCAACTGAGCGACCTACCTCTGATATGCTGAAAATTCCTGAAAAGTATTCTCCAAAGCTTCCGTTCAGCTTTTCAGCATCAAACAGAGTTTGCAAAAACAAAATTCCGCATATTGACATAAGAATAACATATGCTATTTGCTTAGCCGAAAGCTTAGCTTTTTTATTCATCAAAAGCAAAATTCCGTACAAAAGCACGCACAAAGCCACGGGATAGCTCACATATCCAAGCAAGCCCGTGGTAACGTTCTTTACGAATACACCAATATCACTAAGAAGCGGAGTTACTAAACATATAAGGAAAAACGCTGAAATTATAACGCAAATAATTCCTACAACGTCGTGATTTTTCGTTTCGTTATTATTATTTAAGTTTTTCTTTTTTTTACTCAAAAGCCTTCTCCTCAATCTATCCTTAATTATATCATAAAGAGAAGAATTTTTCAATTATTTTAAGAGTAATAAAACAAAATTATTTGTTTTCTTTCAAGGAATAGCCTTCTTTTTTTGACAAGCCGTTTTGTCTGTTAAAATTTTCTTTGTTCTTATCAATATAAATTTGATAAAGCTCGTCAGCCGTCATTCCTGCATACAATGCGATAGACACAAAAAAGTGTAGCATATCGACAATCTCTTCCTTGACTGCACCGTCGTCAATCGGCTTAGGATTTTTCCACCATTTATAGTTAACTTCGTTCAAAAGCTCCGTAATCTCGTCAATAAGCGCAAGACTACCCTTTTGAATCCATTGCTCCTTGGTAAAATCTAAACCGCGGTTTGTGATAATATAATCGTTCAATGATTTTTGCATTGCAAAAATTTCATCAAGCTTATCCATGTTTTTATCTCCTTGAGTATTTATCTAAATCAATACCGCTATCCACTCCAACATAAGCCAACGCAGGACTTTGGGTGAATATCGATTTTGCCATTTCGTTTACGCTCTCTACGCTAACTTGATCAATTTCGATAACTTTTTTGTCTATATCGTACACTTCGTCGCTTAACAGCAATGCTTT
This sequence comes from Clostridia bacterium, assembly GCA_017501145.1. Lineage (GTDB taxonomy): Bacteria > Bacillota > Clostridia > Christensenellales > Pumilibacteraceae > CAG-552. The sequence continues at coordinate 6,211 of JAFVXL010000043.1, forward strand.
TCCAAGCGCAAGCATAACCGTTTGCAAATTCTCCTGTCCAAAAATCAATCCAGACTTAAGCTGAGCTTTTGCCGTCTGTAGCTCGCCTTCGGTAATACCGCTCCTAAGCAACGAGTCAATCTCTTCATAAACTCCATCCAGCGCTCTCGCGGTGTTTTTTGCATTGATATTTAAGACAATATTGAAAGTTCCACACACGCTCGCTCTCGTTGGCGAAGAATAAACACTATACGCTAACCCTTTCTTTTCGCGTATATTCTGAAAAAGCCTGCTTCCCATACAACCACCTAACGTCAAGTTCAAAACCGCTTGCGAAGCAAAATTTTCATCCTTAAGCGAAAGAGACGGATATCCAAGCATCAGGTTAGTTTGCTTAAAGTCCTTAATTATACTATCAGACTTTACGTTAACTGTAGGAGCAGTTGCGATAGCCTTAGGCTTCTCGCTTTTAACGTACGGCAAAAAATACTTTCTTACCATATTATCTGCTTTTTCAGCATCAATGTTTCCCACAATAGCGATAACAATAGAGGGCGCAGTATATTGAGCGGATATATATTCCTTTACGTCGGCCTTAGCGATGCGCTTCACATTTTCACTAGAGCCCAAAACTGTCATACCGAAGGGATGATCGCCATACATACATTTTGCAAGCAAATCGTAGCATATATCTTCGGGCGAATCGTCTTCCATGTTTATTTCTTCCAAAATAACGTTGCGCTCGCTGTTAAGCTCGTTTTCGTCAAATACTGAGTTAAAAAACAAGTCGCTAAGTATTTCAAAACACGCTTCGGCGTCTTCGTCAATAGATTTATAATAAAAGCACGTCGTTTCTTTACTTGTAAATGCGTTTACTGATGCGCCGCGTCTTTCGAAGGCATTAGCAATTTCAAACGCCGACATTTTGTCCGTACCCTTAAAAAGCACGTGTTCTACAAAATGCGAAATACCGTTATTGCTTGGAGTTTCCATAGCGCTGCCAGTTTTTACCCAAATGCTTGCAGCAACGGAGCGTACAAACGGATTATTTTGAACGACAAGCCTTAACCCATTAGGATAATTTATAAGATTTATCATATTTCCTCCTTAGTTAGTATAACCGTTTTTATGAGTTAACTTGCGAAGATGCGATTACTTCACTTACAGGCGCAACAATAAGCCCTTTGGATATAATTAAATCTAAGATATCGTCCAAAGCTTCAACAGTCGCCTTAGTGGGATGCATTAAAACTAACGCCCCACCCGAAATTTTTTTGGTTGCTCGTTTTATTATAAGCGACTCATCTTGATCCCGCCAATCAATGGTATCAAACGTCCACATGATAGTTTGATACCCAAGCTCAGTAGCCACTGCTAAGGTATTATCACCGTATGAGCCTGACGGCGGCGCAAACAACGTCATATCTATGCCAAGAATTTCCTTAACAATCTTATGCGTAACCTCTATCTCTTGCTTATTGCGAGCATAATCAATTTGCTTGTGGTCCTTGTGATAATAACCGTGATTACCTATTTCATGGCCATGCAAAAATATTTTTTTAAGCATTGGTTCGTTTTCACACGCCCACATACCACCCACAAAAAAGGTCGTGTTGACGTCATACTCGTCGAAAATTTTTAGCATTTCGTCGATATATTCCGTTCCCCAATACACGTTAATCATAAGCGAAACCTTGGTCTTAGAATCACCTTTACTTATGGGCGCATTACTCGAAACCGTAGTCAAATTAGGAAAAAAAGAAACTGCAAAAACAATTATAACAACTGCACAAATTACAAAATTGCTTATGAGCGATCCAAAAGCTTTATTTGTCACGATACACCTCGAAAAATACTTTCTCTATATTCTATTCGAGGTATTGAGAATTATTATAAAAATTTAATTAAAACCCTAATAGTACTTCGACATTAGGGTTTTAATGCTTATTATGCCTAACATAATTCGGGTTATTTCTTTTCTACAAGCTTAAGATCTATCCCTTTCATGCTAATTTTTATAACTTTTAAAGCCGTTTTTTGTTTTTATAAAAAC
>JAFVXL010000044.1 GCA_017501145.1 Clostridia bacterium
CTTACCACTTGGCTATGGTGCCTCGTTTACGCCTAAAAAAAGCGGATATATCATATCCGAACTTTTGTGGTGGGAGCTATAGGGCTCGAACCTATGACCCTCTGCTTGTAAGGCAGATGCTCTCCCAACTGAGCTAAGCTCCCACGTGATGACCACGCTAATATACTATATCAAATACTATTGAAAAAATCAAGAGAAAATACGTGCTTTATGAAAAAAAATTTAATTTTTTAGAATTAAAAATAGCGAAAAAAGATTTTTTTGAAAAAAGAAAATTTTAATATCAAAAACTCGAAATAAAAGGAACGTATTGCATACAATATTATAGGAGTAATGATGTTTCAATTTTTATTAGGGGTTGACAGTTCGAGAGAAAAGTGGGCGCTTGCTATAAAAGACGCTCTTAGTGAAAGGTTGGATTCTAATTGTTTGGTGGCCTTGTCTAAGTTGGGAAAGAGATATCAAGTAGCGATTGCAAGTGAAACAAGCAACAAGGCAATGATTTTGGAGGCAATATCCGATAGCGTTATTAAGACGCTAGCTTATTTTTGTAAATACGAATACCTTAGATCAAATTTAACCTTGCCGCTTGACGAATTAAATTATAACATACTTTTGCATGCGTTGGTGCAATTTGATAGAGCAAGCGAAGAAGATGTTTTGAAAAATTGTATTCAGATTTGTGATGGCATGGCATTAGATGGTATTTATCGATTTAGATTAGGCGTATTAAAGGAGCGATGGAGAGAAATCGCCACGCTAACAAAAGAAAATGCTTTATATTTAGCCGACTTAGAAACCTTCTATGAGCTAATTAAATTTTTATTTTCAAGCATCGACGCGCAAATTGAAAACGTAATTTTATCAAAAAATAATGGTGAATACGTTATAAGCGAAGAGCATAGTCACAAAACGATATTTTCAAGCTTAGACGTAAACGAAATAATATATAAGCTTATCGACTGCGCTCCGCTCTCGATTGCAGTAAACAAAAGCTTTGAGAACGAAAACACTATTGAGCTTATTACGAAGATATTCGGAATGAGGCAAAGCAAAGCGAATTTTAGTTAATTATGTAAAATATAATGTTTTTAGCAAAAATTCACTTATAATTAAATAAAAATACTTGTAAAAAAATTCCTTTTGTGATAAAATTATCTAAACAAATTTGGAGGAATTATCAAATGAATTTTTTTAACGTTATGTTGCTTGCGGCAGAAGAAGAAAGCGCAGGCGGCGGAAACAGCTGGGTGATGTACATTGTTCTTATTGTTTTGATAGTTGGTATGCTTGTATTCTCAAGTATTAACAACCGTAAAAGACAAAAAGAAGTTAATGAAATTTTTGATTCGCTTGCTGTTGGTGACGAAATTATGACTAAGGGTGGAATTATGGGTAAGGTTGTTGCGCTTTCTACCTATGAAAACGGCGAAAAGCTTATGACTATAGAAACGGGCGAAGGTGACAGTAAGAGTACTCTTACTTTCGTAACAGCTGCTTTGCATATCAATTTCACTAAGAATAAGATGCGCCAAGAGCAGTTGGCTAAGGAAAAAGCCGAAAGAGAAGCTGCAAAAAACAATAAGGATGCAAAGACCGAAGACTTGCAATTAGAAGAAGTTGAGGAAGATGCTGAAACCGTAGCAAAGTCTGAAGAAGAACAAAAATAATAACAAGCTATTCTAAAAATTGATTCCTTCGCATAGTATATAGAGTACTAAGCGGAGGGATTTTTTTATGCAACAAACAAAAAACGGTGGAGCATTTTTTGAAACAATTGTTACCATATTCGTAGCAGTCATTTTTTCTTTGATTTTTGTCGTTATTGCAGCTGCCGCAATCAAGCTCTTTAATATAGCTGATAGCGCAATTTTGATTATAAACCAGGTAATAAAAAGTATAAGTATTCTTATTGCGATTTTGATTTGTTTCAAAAAATCTAATGGCGGTTGGATAAGAGGCTTTGTTGTTGGACTTGTATATGTACTCCTTGCGTTTGTGGTATTTTCATTGCTAAGCGGTGAATTTATTTTTGATCTTTCGTTGCTTAACGATGCTGCGCTGTGTGGTGTAAGTGGTCTAATAAGCGGAATAATTGCAGTTAACTTACGTAAAAAAAATTAATAAAGTAAAAATTTAATATTTAGTTAAAAAATGCTTGCTATAAGGTAAGTGTTTTTGTTATAATTAACGTATAATTTTATGCGGAGGTGTTTTTTATGAAACACATTAAGGTTATAGCAGAATCTACTATTTGTCGTGAAAAGGGCACCGGTTGTGGTGAGTGCCAGTCTTCTTGCCAGTCGGCTTGCAAAACCAGCTGCACAGTAGGAAATCAATCTTGCGAACAGAAGAAGATTAATAGAATTTTCAAAGAAAGCAAATAATTAAGATGGTACATACTTTCAGATGCCTAGGCAAAATCTTTGCGCTTGACGTAGAGAGTGGCTCGGTTTTCGAAATAGACGAGTTAACAAAGGATTTGATTGACTTAAACGGAGCTCCTTTGGATGAAACCAAAGGGGCTTTTTCTTGTTATTCAAAAGAAGAAATCCAAGAGGCTCAACAAGAAATTAAATCTCTTATTGATGCAAACGTGCTTTTTTCGCCCGAGCCCAAACATAATCCGCCTTGTTATGCCGGAGTAGTCAAAGCTCTTTGTCTTAATATCTCGCACAATTGTTCGCTTAGATGCGAGTATTGCTTTGCTGACGGCGGTAGTTATAATACCCCGCGTCTTAATATGAGTCGAGAGGTTGCTGAGGCTGCTATCGATTTTCTTATTGAAAAAAGCGGATCGCGACATAACTTAGAGGTCGATTTTTTTGGCGGCGAGCCGTTGCTTAATATGGACGTAGTTAGATCCACCGTTGCATATGCTCGAAGCAAAGAAAAAGAATTTAACAAGAATTTTCGTTTTACAATTACTACTAACGCATATATGCTTAGCGACGAAGATATAGACTTTTTTAACCAAGAGATGTATAACGTCGTTTTGAGTATAGATGGACGTAAAGATGTCCATGATTGTGTACGTAAAACGGCAAAGGGAGAGGATTCTTTTGACATAATACTTAAGAACGCTTTGCGTTTTCGTGCTAAGCGTGGGGACGGTCAGTACTATATTCGCGGAACGTTTACCGCGCTCAATAAGGACTTCGCTGCAGATGCGTTGTTCCTTAACGATATGGGATTTGATCAAATTTCGCTTGAGCCCGTAGTTTTGCCGCAATCACATAGACTTGCTATCAAGGAAGAGGATGTTCTTGAGCTTGTAGAGCAGTATGAAATTCTTGCCAAGGAATATATTGAGCGTCGTAAAACGGATAAGTGGTTTAATTTCTTCCACTTTATGATAGACATTGCAGGTGGTCCGTGTGAGTCAAAACGATTAGTTGGATGCGGGGCAGGTAACGAATATCTTTGTGTTTCGCCTGACGGGAAGATTTATCCGTGCCATCAATTTGACGGCAAGCCAGAATTTGTTATAGGCAGCGTTCTAACTAAGGAGTTTAACGACGTTATACCGAGAAGGTTTGCTTGCGCTAATCTTACCACTAAGCCTGAGTGCTTAAAGTGTTGGGCAAAATATTATTGTAGCGGTGGTTGCGCGGCAAATTCGGTTAATTTTTGCGGAGATATCAACAAGCCTTATACTATAACGTGTGAGCTTATGAAAAAACGTGTGGAATGCGCCATTGCTATCAAGGCAATTGAGGGAAAAATCTAATATTATTGTGTTTTTCAAACAAAAACGGTTGACTTAAAAACGCATTTTATAATATAATAGTTTAGTGTTTTATAAGAGAGTTATAATAATTTTGACTCTCGGTGCTACAGGAGGCAAACA
>JAFVXL010000045.1 GCA_017501145.1 Clostridia bacterium
AAGAAAAAAATTTTGATTGCGTGCTGTTTATGGGGGCAGGCACGGTAGATAATTTTGCAAGAAAGTTCGTTATTGACAAGCAAACCAAATAATTTGGCAAATATAGTTGTATATTCGTTATTGACAAGCAGAGATAAACGTGATATAATATACCAAAGGAGTGATTATGGAAAAATATGTTTCGGTAATAGGCGGCTCACACGTTACGGTATCAGGTATGTCGTTTCTTCGTCAAAGCGAAAACGAAAATCCCGGTGTCGTAGCTCTTAAGCTAGATGGCGAAGCGAGAAATTTGAGCGAAAAGCTTGCGCTTAGCGGTGTTAATGTCAAGCTTATAACGGCGCTTGGTCGTGACGTTTTTGCCGAGGGGCTTAAGGCAGACTTCGATAGGCTTGGGATAGATTACAGCAATTCGCTTACTCTAGACGCGCCTACGTCAGCGGTAATAGAGCTAAGTGACGATATCGGTGAGCTTAAGAAGGAAATTTGTGACTACCGTATTTTGCGCAATATGGATATGGAATTTTTTAGCTCAAGGCTTGATGTGCTTAATAATTCTCAGGCTTGCTACGTGGACGCAAAGTATGACTTTGAGAAGCTTGAATTTCTTTGTCATAACGTAACGTGTCCTATTTTTGCAGATACGGTGTCTGTAAAATCGTCCCTTAAGCTAAAGAGCTTGCTCAAATACGTCTATACGCTCAAATCCAACAAGGCGGAATTAGAGCATCTTATTGGATATTCGCTTGTTGACGAGAACAACTTTAGGGCGGCTACCGAAAGACTGCTTAACGCAGGAGTTAAGAACGTGTTTGTTACTTGCGGCAAGGATGGCGTGTGGTACAATAACGGCAAAGAATTCGGACATGTTGACGCCGATTCGGCAATAGTAGTCAATAGGTCGGGCGTAGGCAGCGTCTTTAATGCAATGCTCATCAAGGGGTATTTAGAGGGGTTGTCTATTAGAGAAATAGCCCAAATGGGAGTAAAGGCTACGGCTGAATTTATAAGCAAGGAAAACGTAACGTATCTATAACAAAAATTTGACGGACAAAAAAGAGCAAACACTATAAGATTTTTGTATTATGGTGTTTGCTCTTTTTTGCTTTATATATGAATTTAGGCTTAGTCTTTTTGATGCTTGACCGACACTCGGCTTTGATTAGTCGATATTTATTCGCCGTCGTATTCGGCTATGTAAGGCAGATTTCGATAAAGCTCTGCGCAGTCAAGGCCGTAGCCTATTACGAAAAAGTCGGGGATAGAAAAAAGCGTATAGTCAGGCACAAAGTCAACTACTCTGCGGCTGGGCTTATCAAGCAAGGTTACCACCTTGAGCGATAATGGGTTGCGCGCCTTGAGAAGCTTAACAACTTCGTTAAGCGTTCTGCCCGTATCAACGATATCTTCTACGATAATAACGTTGTATTTGTTTATATCAACGTCAAGATCCATTTCTATATTGACGGTACCCGAAGAAACCGTGCCCGCAAAATAGCTCTTTACGCTCATAAACGCGATTTCGCACGGAACCGAAATAGCGCGGCTTAGGTCTGACATAAATACGAACGAGCCTTTCAGAATACAAACTAACAAAATAGGCCTGCCGTCATACCAGCTATCAATAGTCTTGCCGGCTTTTTGTACTGCGGCGTCAATTTCTTCTTTACTCAAAACAATTCTTTTGATTTTTTTGTTATAGTTTTCTACTGGTTGCATAGTGAAAAATCTCCTTACGCATAACATTATAGCGCAAAAAAAAGAAATATTCAACCGATTTTGTATTTTTTTTGCAACAATTAAAGAAATATTAAACGGCTAGCGATAAAGATATTTTGACGCAAAACACTTGACTTTGGTGCGCATATCGTTGTATTCTTAAGTCATCCTTTTTATATAAACGTTTAGAAAAGTTGGTACTGCTTAAGCTACGCTAGCTTAATCAAAAGGAGAAAAAATGAAAATTTCTGTTTTAGGATGCGGTAGATGGGGCTCTTTTCAGGCTTGGTACAGCAATTACATAGGACACGAGGTAGTAAGCTTTGGTAGAGAGGATTCGCCAAGCTACAAGGTTTTGAAGGAAACGGGCAAAAACGAGTGGGTAAATATGCCTAAAGAGGTCGAGCTTTCGAGCGACTTAAAATATTCGGTAGAGCGCGCAGATATAGTAATAATATCGATTAGCTCGCAAGGACTTAGAGATTTCTTCAAGCAAATCACCAGGTATGATTATAAGAATAAAATTTTTGTGCTTTGCATGAAGGGTATCGAAAACGTCACCGGCAAAAGACTTACCGAGGTGGCTATAGAATCGGGAATTGATAAGGACAAAATTGCCGTTTGGGTAGGCCCCGGACATATACAAGAATTCACCAAGGGCAGACCTAGCTGTATGGTAATAGACTCGTATAGTCCTGAGCTTACGGACAGGCTTATAAATATCTTCAAGAGCACGCTTATTAGGTTCTATCACGGCAACGATATTATTGGTACGGAAATAGGCGCTGCGACAAAAAATATTATGGGAATAGTCGCAGGCGTAGCGGACGGTCTTAATATGCCTGCGCTCAAGGGCGCTCTTATGGCGCGCGGCAGTAGAGAAATAGCAAGGCTTATTGCAGCTTTGGGTGGCAACGAGCTGTCCGCCTATGGACTTTGCCATCTTGGCGATTATGAAGCAACGCTGTTTTCTCAGCACAGCCACAATCGCAAGTGGGGAGAGCTGTTCGTCAAAGGCGAAAAGTTCACTAAGCTTGCTGAGGGCGTAATGACTGCAAGAGCCGTTTCTTCGCTCGCAAAGCAAATAGGCGTATCCGTTCCGCTTACAGACGCTGTCAACAAAATGATAGACGGCGCTTCGGCTGATCAGCTTTTGACCGAGCTGTTTGAAAGACCGCTCAAAAGTGAATTTTAATAAAACTATTTTTGATAAACGAGAAAAAAAGGGGGCAACCTTGCCTCCTTTTTTATACTTAATTTAGATAATTACTGTATCGGTTTGTTAGCCCCGAAAAGCACGATCTTAGCCTTTGGTTTTAGGTCGTATAAGGATTGTAGCCGCAAAGGGCAGAAGCTGCAAAAAGATAAACGGTATTTTTCAATTACGCACCGCTTAAAAGCTAAAATTTTTTACAAATACGCTTTGCGTTTGGCAATACAAATATGACAATTAAGTTAATCAACGGGCAAATACGCCTTGTATAAATGCTTCTTTTCGCCGTGCTCGTCCTTGCAGTATTCAAGTGTAAAAAAATCGAAGTCTACACTTTCGACAAAGTCACTTTTTGTAAATCTCGTAATGCCGAAGGCGTCGAAGTTTTTTATGTGTGAATTAAGCAGTACGGGGGTAGGGATGTCCATTTGCTCGCACATTTCGGGCAGGTACTTGCTAAGCAGCTTAGAGTCGAATTTGTCTTCGCCTTTGTATACGTAGCTTTTTGTTATTTTTTCTTTTTTTACGGTCTTTGCCCAAATTTTGAACATCATTATCTCCTTTGTCCTAAACATAATAGCACAAAAACCACTTTTCGTCAAAAGAATTAAGGGTTAAATTAAGGCTTGCTGTATTTTGTGCTTGACTTATCTTAGCTTTTAGTATATAATATCTTGGTTAAAATAAAAGGAGACGTTTCATTATGGTTGAATTATTGACTTTAGAAGATATAAAGGAGCTCGAAGCAGAGCTTGAGGAACTTAAGGTTCACGGTAGAGCCGATATGGCTGAAAAAATTCGCGCAGCGCGTGAGTTTGGCGATTTGTCTGAAAACGCCGAATACGATATAGCAAAAGACGAGCAGGCAAAGATGGAGGCAAGAATTGTCGAAATAGAAACCATGCTCCGCAACGCTCAAGTGTACGAAAAAACCAAATCGGACAAAGTCGGCTTAGGTCATACCGTTATAATTTTGAATATCGACACTAATGAGGAATTTACCTACGATATCGTAGGTTCGCACCAAGCTAATCCTATGGAAAACAGAATAAGCAACGAATCGCCGGTTGGCAAGGCATTAATCGGCAAAAAACGCGGTGACGAGGTGCAAATTAAAGTTAAAGCAGGCGTAAAAAGATTCCGTATACTCAAGATTAGTTAAGGACTTAAGATTAGTTAAGGAGAGAAAGGCTATGGCAGAGAATTTAGTTGAAAACTTAGATGAAGCTCTTACCGAGCAAGAAAGACAGTCGCTTTTGCAAATTAGACGCGACAAACTTACCGCGCTTGTTGAAGCAGGCAAAAATCCGTATGAAAAGACAAAATTTAACGTAAAGCACAACTCTAAGCAAATTCTTGACGCTGTACAAAAGTTCGAGAATAAGAGAGTGACTGTTGCCGGACGTCTTATAAGCAAGCGCGTTATGGGTAAGGCAAGCTTTGC
>JAFVXL010000046.1 GCA_017501145.1 Clostridia bacterium
AAAAGTAAATTGCAAACACTTAACGCATAAAAATTAAATTTTTTATACTAAGTTATCGAAATTAGTAAATTTTTGTTAATATATACGACACTAGTTAAACAATACTTTAAGCGCGAAGATACACTATAAAAATTTTGCTCACTAAGCGCGGTGGAAATTTGCTCTAAGGCTTGTCGCGCATCTTTTATAAGCTTGTCCTTAGGATAGTCTACAAGCAAGCTATTTGTAAGCTCAAGGTTTTCGTTAATTAACTCAAGCGTATTTTCTATCGCTAGCAAAGCCGCAGCCTCACTAAGCTCTCCTTTGTCTAGACTTACTACATATTGATAAAGCTCTAGAGCAATTTTCTCGGGCAAAGAACAAAGCTTGGCCACCTGATTGCTAAGCTCATCAGAGGAATAGTCAATTTTTACCTTAAATTTACCAAGGCTTTCTACCGTGTAGCCGTATCGACTTGCAACCTTTTCGGCGTCTTGCTTAGACGGATAAACGCACACTATAACGCTATCGTTATCCACATATCCCCCACCGCCTAAAATTTTTATTTGCTCAGCAGTCACGTTAACGTCCTCTTTTCCCTTAACTGCAACCGCAAAAAACTCCGTGCAGCTCAGCGTTACGGAGCTTGTTCTAAAAAACAATACGTATATTGCAGCAATAAGCAACCCAAAAATTAAGATGGCAACAATTATTTTAGCCTTAGAAAAGCTACCCTTAGCCCTGCCTACAATATGCGGCTTTTCGTAATCGTAAATAATTCTTTTCATACCAAAATATATGCAATTTTTCGTCTTGATATGAACAAACGTTAAGCTCAGATTTTTTGTCCTTGCTTTACGCTTTTTGCTTTTTAGCCCCCTATTCTTTCAAAAAATTTGTCCGCGTTTTTGTTTAGTATGCATTTCATAACTATCGCAATAACCAAAGCAATAAGTATAATTATACTATACGCAACAATGGACGCTGCTTGCGCAGAGATATACGTGCTTATGGTAATGTAAGTGATTAGCGCTGCAGTCCCTGAAAAAATCGCCCACGCTATGCCAATAAGCGTAGGTAACGTTGCGTTTCGGCTGTTTTTTACTATTTCGCGATAGCTTTTCCAATCAAGCTTGGGGCTAGACAAATCCAAGCAAATATACAACTGAATAAGTGCATAATTGACAATTAGCAAATAAACTAATTGCATAATTCCCATCCACCAAAAATCAAAGCCGAATATTATGTATTCAATACCGGTACAAATTAGCGCCGCGGCTCCATAAACAATAAGATATAACGCAATTTTTGCATTTAGCTGAACTTTGTACGGAACAGGCAACAGCTTTGACACAAAAAACGAAGCTCCGTCCCTGCTTATCGTAGTGGACGCGCCGATATTGACCGAAACGATAAACATTTGTAGCAAAGCCAGCACAAAAAACCAAAGTAAGCCCGTGCCATCACCCACAATTTCGGGACCTAATTGGCTAAAAATCAATTCAAATTCTCCGCTTAATGCCATCGTTATCAAAAAAATGGGCGCAATTATAAGTCCACCAAAGCATTGAAGCGCAAAGGTCGGGGTACGAATAATATCTTTCCACTCCCTTAAAATAAGCGCCTTAAATATAGATCTTGAATTTTGATGAACGCTAGACTTAGTTGCTTTTTTGTGATTTTCAAGCTGAGCCGCCACTGCCCCAAAATACGCTTTTCTACTAATAAGCACCGTTAGTCCAAATAAAACAATAATGGGAAGTACAAAAATAGCAAAATTAAGTATCATAGAAACGCCTATTTCTAACCCAAAAATAGGCTCAAAAGTCGCAAATCTACTAATTGCCAAAAGCGGCGGGAGATAATAGACAACATTTTTGACAGGTTCAATAATCTCTTTCGCCACGTCAATAATTTCGCCCCCTGCCCCGCCGCTGCTTGCGCCAAAGGTATAAAAAATGAAAAACACAACAAAAACCACCAACGAAGCAATTGACGAAACCGCGCCACGGTTTTTGAAAAATTTTATCAAATACATAAGGGGCAAGCAAATTATCGAAGAAATCAAAATGGGAAAAACAGGCAAAAGCACTATTGCAAAAGTCATCACTACGTAATATAGCGCGCTCAACATAGCTTTAGCTCCTATTACAATAAGAGCAGGAGCTATCAACAAAGCGGTAAGTCCTAATTGAGTGATATAAACCGTGCAAAGCTTAGCAAAATACACCTTGCCTTGCGAAACGGGCAACGACAAAAAAAAGTCGGCGTCAGACGAAAAATAGAGCGTGCTTAGCATGGGTAATATTCCAAGCGCCGCTACCGCCGAAAGCCCTATTGCTAAAATAAAGGTAATTAGCTCCGGTATTAGCTCATTTTGGACAAAAACAGGAGTAAACTCCGTTATCATAGCTACAAAAGCAAACTCCATAATTAGATATAAAATGGCAAAAACTGCATAAACTGCAATCTTTCCACCCTTTTTTTCTCCAGGAGCGCTGCGATAATTGCTTTTTAGCAACAAAATAACAATGCTTTTTAACTCGCTCATAACTAGTCCCTTGCCGAAGTAACCGACATAAAGATTTTTTCAAGCGAAGCATCTTTTTGCTTGCTCATAATTTCGTCCATATTGCCTTCTAACACAATTGAGCCGTTGTTAATGATTGCGATTTTGTCACAAAGCTTTTCGGCAACCTCAAGCACGTGAGTCGAGAAAAATACGGTATTACCCGCCTTACAATGCTCACGCATAAGCTGCTTTAGCTCATACGACGAGGCAGGATCAAGTCCAGTCATAGGCTCGTCCAACACCCACAGCTTAGGATTGTGTATAAGCGCGCCCATAATGCTGATTTTTTGCTTCATACCGTGGCTATAAGAATTGATAGGCGCGTTATAATTATCTTTCATTTTGAACAATTCGAGCATTTGATCCACTCTACAATTGCGATCTTGCAAGGAAACTCCGTACATATCCGCAAGAAAATTTACGTACTCCTTGCCCGTAAGCTTGTCATAAACGACGTGACTGTCCGAAACGTAACCTATATTTCGTTTTGCCCGTATGGGATTAGATTTTAGATCGGTTCCTGCTATGCTTATACTGCCGCTCTCGAACGGAATAATACCGCAAAGCGATTTGATCACCGTTGTTTTACCTGAGCCGTTTGGCCCAATAAAACCGTAAATTTCTCCCGCGCGAGCATGCAAGCTAAGATCATCTACTGCTTTTACTTTATTTAGCGCGTAAGTTTTGACCAAATTATT
>JAFVXL010000047.1 GCA_017501145.1 Clostridia bacterium
GCTCTCCCAGCTGAGCTAAGCTTCCATATGGTGACTCCATCGGGAATCGAACCCGAGTTACCGCCGTGAAAGGGCGATGTCTTAACCGCTTGACCATGGAGCCAGAGTTGGTAGCGGCAGTGGGATTCGAACCTACGACCAATCGGGTATGAACCGAGTACTCTAGCCAGCTGAGCTATGCCGCCACAAATGAACGCCTAAGCATTATATCAAAAAAAATTATATAAATCAAACGTTTTAAGGGTAATTTATAAAAAAAATCAACAATTTTCAAAAAATTTTTTGCCTACAAAATATGACAAACAAAGCATTTTACTCTCGCTTGACATTTTAAGCAAGGTGTAATACAATATAGACATGGAAATAAAAGAATTATTAAGTAAATGCGATTACACCTTGCTCGATAGGTGCTCAACCGCCGCCGATATAATGGCGGTAGTGGACGACGGAATAAAATACGGCGTTGCATCTGTTTGTATTCCGCCTTGCTTTGTAAAGGAAGCAAGCGAATACGCAAATGGCAGGGTTAAGATTTGTACCGTTATAGGATTTCCTAACGGTTATAGCACGGCGGAGAGCAAGGTGGCAGAGACCGAGCTTGCGGTAAGAGATGGCGCGGACGAAATAGACGCGGTCATCAACGTAGGCTATCTTAAGGCAAAGAATTATGATTATATAACGAGAGAAATTGCGGCAATCAAGAAGGCGTGCGGCACTAAAACGCTCAAGATAATAATCGAAGCGTGCTTGCTTACCGACGAAGAAAAAGCTAAGATGTGCGCTATCGTTTATAAGGGTGGAGCTGATTATATCAAGACCTCGACAGGATTTTCGAGCGGGGGCGCTACGCTTAGTGACGTTGCGCTAATTAAGGCTAATATAAGCCCCTTGGTCAAAATCAAGGCGGCAGGCGGAATACGCACGGTAGAGCAAGCGGAGCAGTTTATAGCACAAGGCGCAGACCGTATAGGCACTAGCGGTATAATTAAGGCAGTTAAGCAGTTAGAAAAAGAAAAAGGAGAATAATATGAGCAGCAAAAATATTCCTACCCCGCATATAGAAGCAAAGCAAGGCGATTTTGCGCCTACGGTAATTATGCCCGGCGATCCGCAAAGAGCAGAATTTATCGCAAAGACGTATCTAACCGACGCAAGGCTTGTCAACAACGTGCGCGGTATATGCGGCTATACCGGCTACTACAAGGGCAAGCGCGTTTCGGTAATGGCGTCGGGTATGGGACAGCCGTCTATGGGTATATATTCGTACGAGCTGTTTGCCTTTTATGACGTTAAGAACATCATACGTGTAGGCACTTGCGGAGCTATGGACAAGGACTTGCACGCGCGTGATATAGTTATAGGTATGGGCGCTTGCACAAACGGAAATTACGCGGCGCAGTATAATTTGCCCGGCACGTATTGTCCGATAGCCGACTTTAACCTTGTAAAAAAGGCGGTAGAAGCGTGCGACAAAATGGGATTAAAGTACAAGGTGGGCAATATACTTTCGTCAGATATGTTTTATGATGACGCGTCCTCCGCGCTAGAGTGGACTAAGATGGGTGTTTTGGCGGTAGAAATGGAGTCGGCTGCATTATATTGCAACGCGGCTCGCCTTGGCAAAAGCGCGCTTTGCATATGTACGGTAAGCGATTCGTTCGTTTATCCCCAAGAAAACACCACGAGCGAAGAACGCCGTAGCGCATTTACCAAGATGATGGAGGTTGCGCTCGAAATCGCATAACGCTATGAAAAAACGAGTATTTTTAGTGGTTTTGGATAGCTTTGGAGTGGGAGAAATGCCTGACGCGCATTTATTTGGCGACAAGGGGAGCAACACGCTTGGAGCAATACGCAACTTGCCCGAATTTAACTGTCCTAACTTAGTAAAGTTAGGGTTGTTCAACATAGACGGAGTGGGTGGTGAAATTGATAAGCCTTTGGCTTGTTATGGCAAATGCGCTGAAGCGTCAAACGGCAAGGACACTACTGTTGGACATTGGGAGATTGCCGGGCTTGTTTCAAAAAAGGATTTACCGACCTTTCCTAACGGCTTCCCTAGAGAAATTATACAAAAGCTTGAGCAGGCTGTTAATCGCAAGACGCTGTGTAACAAGCCGTACTCGGGGACGGAAGTAATTAAGGACTATGGCGCAGAGCATATAAGGACGGGCTCGCTTATCGTTTATACGTCAGCTGACTCGGTTTTTCAAATTGCCGCGCATGAGAGCATAGTAAGCGTAGACGAGCTGTATTCTATTTGCGCAAAAGCGCGCGAAATTCTTAATCCTTACGGCGTAGGCAGAGTTATTGCCCGTCCGTTTAGCGGCGAATATCCGTTTGTTAGGACGGCAAATAGGCGTGATTTTTCGTTACAGCCGCACGGAATAACAATGTTAGATGTTATTAGCAAGGCAGGCAAGGACGTAATAGCGGTAGGCAAAATAAGCGATATTTTTGCAGGGCGTGGAATTACTCAAAGCTACCACACCAAGAGCAACGAGGACGGTATGCGCGTAACGACCGATATGGCAAAAAGTGATTTTGACGGACTTTGCTTTGTCAACCTAGTAGAATTTGACTCTAACTACGGACACCGCAACAACGCCGCAGGATATGCTAAAGCTATGAGTCAGTTTGATAAGTGGCTTACAGGGTTTTTGCCTAAGCTCAATGACGACGATTTGCTTATAATAACGGCTGATCACGGCTGTGATCCGATCACCCCGTCTACCGACCACTCGCGCGAATATACGCCGCTATTAGTGGTGGGTAGTAGCGTAAAAAAAGGTGTAAATCTTGGGATAAGACAATCGTTTGCGGACGTTTCAAGTACAATATTAGACTATTTGGCGGTAGACAAAGGCGCATTGTTTGGCGAAAGCTTTTTGCCGCTAATTATAAGGTAAGCATATGGATTATTCTTTTTTAATAGAACAAGCAAAGCAAGCAAGAGGCAATTCGTATTCGCCCTATTCGCAGTTTAGAGTGGGCGCGGCATTGCTTGCAAAAAGCGGCAAGGTTTATCAAGGCTGCAACGTAGAAAATACGGCTTACGGCGATACTGTATGCGCTGAGCGAATAGCTTTTTTTAAGGCGATAAGCGAAGGCGAAAGAGAATTTAGCGCAATTGCAATAGTGGGTGGCAAGGACAAAATCGTTTTTTGCCCGCCGTGCGGCTCGTGCAGACAGGTTATGTCCGAGTTTTGCTCGCCTGACTTTTGCGTTATTTTTTATGACGGAGAGGATATTCGGACGCAAACGCTTGAGTCGCTTTTACCGTTTTCGTTTGAGGTAAAATAGTATGAGAGCGTACGACGTAATTAAGCATAAGCGCGACGGCGGAGAGCTGTCAAAGGAGCAAATTCGTTTTTTTGTAGACGGATTAGTCAAGGGGAGTATCCCCGACTATCAGGTTAGCGCGCTGCTTATGGCGATTTATTTTAGGGGTATGACGGATAGCGAAACAGCCGAGCTTACCTTTGCTATAAGAGATTCGGGCGATAAGCTTGATATTAAGGTGGACGGACTCAAGGCGGACAAGCACTCTACGGGTGGAGTAGGCGACAAAACGAGCCTTGTAGTAATGCCCATAGTGGCATCTTGCGGAATTAAGGTTGCAAAAATGAGCGGTAGAGGGTTGGGGCACACCGGCGGAACGGTGGACAAACTGGAATCTATCCAAGGCTTTGACTGCGCGTTAAGCGCTGATGAGTTTAGCAAAACGGTGAGCGAAATCGGCTTGAGCATAACGGGACAAAGCGGCAACTTAGCGCCTGCGGACAAGATTTTGTACGCCCTTCGTGACGTAACGGCAACGGTGGACAGCATTCCGCTTATAGCTTCAAGCATAATGGGCAAAAAGCTTGCTGTTGGCGACGACGTAATTGTTTTGGACGTAAAGTGCGGAAGCGGAGCTTTTATGAAGAGCTATGGGGATAGCGAAAGGCTTGCATCAGCGTGCGTAAATATAGGTAAGGCGGCAGGTAAGAGAATTTCCGCGCTCATAACAGATATGGACGTACCGCTTGGAAACGCAATAGGCAATTCGCTCGAGGTAATAGAAGCGATAGAGGCGCTTAAGGGCAGTGGACCAAGCGATCTTGTGGAGCTTAGCGTTGCGCTCGCTGCTGAAATTTTGCACCTAAGCGGGCAGGGAAGCTTGATCGAGTGTGAGCAAAGAGCAAGAGAGCAGATACAAAGCGGCAAAGCGCTTGATGTTTTTGCTCAAATGGTAGAGAGCCAAGGTGGAAACAAAGAGTGGGTGTTTGACACCGCTTTTTTCCCCAAGGCAAAGCACATTGTGTCCGTTATTGCGGACAAAAGCGGATACATTGAGAGAGTAAACGCCGAAAACTACGGAATTGCCGCGTCGCTTTTGGGCGCAGGCAGATCCAAGGCGGACGAAAGCATAGACCATACCGCAGGAATTATAATTCGCAAAAAGGTGGGAGACTTTGTCAACAAGGGCGACGAGATAGCAAGCCTGCAATTTAATAATGGAAACGTGGATCAAGCGATAAAGCTAATATCTGAGTCCACGATTTTGTCGCACGTACCGCCAAAAAAGCGACCGCTTTTGCTTGGACGCATAGGCTTTGCGCCAAAGGAAAAGCAATAGTCGTGCCAAAAAGCAAAAATAAGGGAGAACAAGGCTTTATGAACAAAATTAAGGGAGCGATTTTTGACCTTGACGGAACGCTTTTTGATTCGTTGTGGGTGTGGGAAGAAATAGATAGGCGCTTTTTGAATAAGCGCGGCATTGAGGTGCCAAAAGATTATTCTCTTGCAATAAGCGCTATGAGCTACGAGAATTCAGCCGTTTATACAATCAAGCGATTTGGACTAAGCGACACGCCCGACGCTCTTATGGCAGAGTGGATGGATATGTCGCGCGAAATGTACGCTACCGAAATTAAGCTCAAAAAGGGCGCAAAGGAATTTTTGCTTGCGCTAAAAGCCAAGGGCATAAAGCTTGCCGTTGCTACGTCTTCTACTCGAGAGCTTTATGAGCCTGCGCTAAAAAACAACGGTATCTATCAGCTGTTTGATGTAATAATCGACACAAAGGGCAAGCGCGGCAAGGAGTTTCCTGACGTTTATATAGCGGCGGCTGAGGCGATGGGACTTAGCCCTACCGAGTGCGTAGTGTTTGAGGATTTGCCTATAGCTATTTTAACTGCAAAAAATGGTGGCTTTAAGACGGTAGGAATAGTAGACAAGCACTATTCGCCCGTAATGCAGGACAATGCAAGCATAGTTGCTAAGGAATATTGCGAGCTTATTAAGCTAATGTAAAAAATTTGAGTTTTTCTGCGCGCTGTGTGTGCACCTGCGAGCTTGGATAAGCTTTAGTTTTATCCAAGCAAGAAGGATAGAACAACCTTATAAAAATCATAAATCAAACGCAGACTAACGGTATGCAATATATCAAGGCTTACGTTGCAGTTACCGTATTTGTAGACGAGCAAGGGCAAACGACACCGCTGTCCGTTTTTTATGATGGCAGGCAGTACGTTATAGACAAGATAAAAGCCAAAAGGAAAGCTCCGCCACTGCACGTTGGCGGACTTATAACGACCCGCTACGATTGTCTTATTAGGGGCAAGGAGCGCGCTTTGTATCAAGAAATAACGGGCAGATGGTTTGTGGAGATTATGCAAATACAAAATGATTAAAAAAGCATAAAATAAACTTGCATAAAATAAAATTTTGTTGTATACTATGCTTGAAAATTTACTGTGGAGGTAAAATATATTTATGTATGCAAAGAATATCTGGAAGGATATAACCGAACAAAAGAAAAAGGCGATATTCGACTTTGGTAAGGACTATATCGAATATCTTACTGCTAGCAAGACCGAGCGTCTTGCCGTTAAGGAAGCGGAAGCTCTTGCTAGAAAAAACGGCTTTTTAAGAGCTGACGAAATTAAGGAATTTAAGGCAGGAACAAAGGTTTACTTTACTAATATGAGCAAAAATATTGCTCTTTACATAATCGGAAAAAAACCCGTAACCGAAGGAATTCGCATTTTGGGAGCGCACGTTGACGCCCCCAGACTCGACCTTAAACAAAATCCGCTTTATGAGTCCAACGGCTTTGCGCTTTTGGACACTCACTACTATGGCGGCGTTAAGAAGTATCAGTACGTTACTATTCCTCTTGCGCTTATCGGCGTGGTTTGCAAAAAGGACGGCTCGATAATCGACGTTAATATTGGCGACGATCCGAGCGATCCGGTAGTAGGTATTAGCGATTTGCTTATCCACCTTTCGGCAGATCAAATGAAGAAGACGGGCGACAAGGTTATCGAGGGCGAAGCGCTTGACGTAACGGTTGGCTCTATTCCGCTTGAGGGCGACGAAAAGGACGCTGTTAAGGCAAACGTTCTTAAGCTCTTGAAGGAAAAGTACGACTTTGAGGAAGAAGATTTCCTTTCGGCAGAAATCGAGGTTGTTCCTGCCGGTCCTGCCCGTGATTACGGCTTGGACAGAAGCATGGTAGCAGGCTACGGTCACGACGATAGAGTGTGCGGATATACCTCGCTTCGCGCTATTTTGGATATTGACGTACCCGAATACACCGCTTGCTGCATCCTTGTTGACAAGGAAGAAATCGGTAGCGTAGGCGCAACGGGCGCTCAATCGGTATTCTTCGAAAACACCATTGCACATCTTCTTCAAGCAAATGGAGATACCAACTACTTCTCGCTCAAAAAGACTATGGAAAATTCGCGTATGCTCTCTAGCGACGTAAGCGCAGGCTTTGACCCGCTTTTCCCCGAAGTTAATTCTCCGCAAAACGCAGCTTATCTTAATAGAGGTATCGTGTTCAACAAGTACACCGGCCGTGGTGGCAAGGGCGGCTCTAACGACGCTAACCCCGAATACGTTGCTTGGATAAGAAAGGTTATGGACGAAAAGGGTATATATTTCCAAACTGCAGAGCTTGGCAAGGTTGACCAAGGCGGCGGCGGAACTATCGCGTACATACTCGGCAACTACAATATGAACGTTATCGACGCAGGTATATCTGTTCTTAATATGCACGCACCTATGGAAATCGTAGCAAAGGCAGACCTTTACGAAGCATATCTTGCTTATATGGCGTTCTTGCTTGGCTAAAAACTAAATTAAATAAAACAGGCGCTAAGACAAAATCTTATGCGCCTATTTTTTATCACAGCCTAACGGTGGCTAAGTATTGTCCAAAAAGATGCAAAAAAACAAATCGCTTGCTCTAAGGGTGTCTTTTGAAAAAAGAAAACAAGGGCGAGAGCGACAAAAAAGAAAAACGAGCAGGCTCAGATTAGCTTGCTCGTTTGCGTTATTTTGGTATAGAATATTTATCTTTTTCTTTTAGTAACTTGCTTGCCAAAGAGCATAAGAACGGCGTTTATAATAAAGATTACGCCCGCGATTATGCAAATTATATCAAGTAGCGCCCATTTTGCTACTACAAGCAAAATACCGATAACGATGGTTGCGATAGGCGAAAGCATTGCGGCAAAGCCGTTTTTGATATTGTTGAACAATTCGATTGCGCCCTTTATGATAAGCAGTACGCCAAAAATAAGCAATACTATATCGGCAATAAGCCAACCGCATACGATTATTACTATACCGATAATAAGCTCTACAAAACCTTTTGTAAGATTTTTGGTTTTTAATACGTCGATTATACCCATAATGATATACAATGCGCCGACGATAGTCATAAGTATGTCGAGCGAACCGCCCTTTAAGATCAAAAGCAACGCGCCTATAACTGCGTAGATAAGGCAGTTAATAAGGTTAGATGTGGACAAATCCAGTTTGAGTTTTGACATTTTTGTTCTCCTTAAAATTTTTTTCGATTATATTATATGCCCTTAGCGGCAGTAAGTCAACTGCGTGGCTCGCAATTTTATCAGGATGCAAAATTTTCTTCTTTGCCGCATAAGGGCAAGGCGGCTTTTGTGCTAACGGCTCGTCCTCTTGTAGATAGTGTTTGCTTTAAGATAAATTTCTAATAGCCAAAAACTAAAATTTTCTTGCGCAAAAAGCAAATTGTGTGGTATAATAAGATAAAGGTGAATTGAAATGAAAAATTTACAAAAAATAACTCAGGTGGCTCTTGGCAAGCAAAAGGCTGAGCTCGTAATAAAAAACGCTAAGTACCTCAACGTCTATACGGGTGAGATTTTGCGAGCGGATATTGCAATTGTCGGTGGCTATATAGCAGGGATAGGCAGTTACGAGGGCGAAAAAACGTATTATACGGACGGACTTGTAGTGCCCGGATTTATTGACGGACACGTCCATATCGAAAGCTCAATGGCGCTCCCCTCATCGTTTGCGCCCGTAGCATTCCGTCACGGCACGACCACGGTGGTTTGCGATCCGCACGAGATTGCTAACGTAGCGGGCGAGTACGGCATAAGATTTATGATTGAAGACAGTCTTTTTCAAAGCGTGGACTTTAAGTTTATGCTACCGTCGTGCGTTCCGTCCACACCTATTGACGAAAGCTACAAGGCACTTGGTTCTAACGAGCTTAGACCGCTATATAGGAATAAGAGCGTTATAGGACTTGCCGAGGTTATGGATAGCGTTTCGGTGCTTAACTGCAACGCCGATATGACAAAAAAAATAGCTGATGCGGCGCGACTAAGCAAGGCTATCGACGGTCATGCCCCGTCACTAAGCGGTGGCGCGCTCAACGCGTACGTTGCGGCTGGAATAAGGTCGGACCACGAGTGCACTACCTTAGAGGAGGGGTTAGAAAAGCTTCGCCTTGGGCAGTATATTATGATTAGACAAGGTACGGCGGCTCATAACCTAAAGGAGTTAGCTCCCTTGGTAGAGCGCTATCCTAATAGGTGTATGTTCGTAACCGACGATCTCCACCCCGAGCTTTTATTAGAAGGTGGACATATTGACCGCATAATCAAAGAGGCGGTAAGCTTAGGGGTAGATAAGGTTAAGGCTATTACGTGCGCTACGCTTACGCCGAGCGTTTATTTTAATCTAACCGATCGAGGGGCAATTGCTCCGGGGCTTAGGGCGGACTTAGCTGTTTTGGATGATAGCCTTAACGTCATAGATTCGTTTAGCGGCGGAGCGAAAAGGGCGACAAAAAAACGCGTTTGGGCGTTTGATGCGTTTAACGCTCTACCGATAACCCAACAAGACCTGCAAAATACGGACAATAGGGTAATATCCTTAGTCAACGAGCAGCTCATAACAAGACAAGGCGGCAAGGCAGAAGGCGTGGACGCAAGCAAGGATATCGTTAAGCTCTTTGCTTATGAGCGTCATCACGGAACGGGGCATAAGGCGAGCTGTTACCTAAGCGGGTACGGAATAAAAAAAGGCGCGGTAGCCACGTCCATAGCGCACGATTCGCACAATATAATAGCGGCGGGCTTTGACGACGGCATCGTTGTTGCGGTCAATGAGCTTATAAAAATAGGCGGCGGAATAGTGGTGACCGACGGCGAAAGAACTATGGCGCTTCCGTTAGAGGTAGGCGGAATAATGAGCAGTAGGCCGATAGAGAGCCTTGCAAACGAGCTTGACGAAATTAAGAAATTTGCGTTTAGCTTAGGAATCAGCCAAGGCGTAGATCCATTTATGACGTTATCCTTTCTAAGTCTTCCGGTAATTCCGTCCATTAGACTTTTGCCAAGCGGCGTGGTTACGTTATAGCAAAAATGTCGCAAAAAACGCATAACGGAGGTAAAAATGTACGACGTAATAATAGTAGGCGGTGGTCCGGCGGGGTTAACCGCGTCAATATATCTAAAGCGCGCGGGCAAAAACGTGCTTCTTTTTGAAGGAAACAAGTTGGGTGGAACGCTCAATAAGCTCAAAAAAATAGCAAACTATCCCGGTAGCGTAAGCGACGACGGGGCGGAAATAGCCACCCGTATGGCAAAGCAAGCGCTTTTGTTAGGAGTGGAGGTAAAGAGCGAATTCGTTAGCAAGGTGCGCGCAAGGGACGGTTTTTTTGCGGTAATGACCGCAACGGAAAGCTACGAGGCAAAAAACGTAATTTATTGCGGCGGAATTCAACGCAAGCAGCCCGAAACGGAAAAGAAATTCAAAGGAAGCGGCATAAGCTATTGCGCGGTATGCGACGGGCACTTTTTTAAGGATAAGACGGTTGCGGTAATAGGCGACGGAGAGGTGGCGGCAAGCGACGTAAAATACCTTTTGCCGCTTTGTAACAAGGTTTATCACGTTACCACCACGCAAGCCGAGGAGGGCGCAGAGCAAATAAAAGGCGTTGTTAGCGAATTCGTGGGCGAGGGCGCGCTTAGCGGCATAGTGGTAGGCGGCAAAACGTACCAAGTGGATGGCGCGTTTATCGCAATGGGCGGCGCGGCTAACGAAATTATCAAGGGACTTGAGCTTAAGGACGGGCTTATTGTAACCGACGGCTGCAAAACTAACATAAGCGGCTTTTTCGTAGCGGGCGACGCAGGGTACGGAAGTATGCGTCAGGTCGTTTCGGCTTGCTACGAGGGCGCAAAGGCGGCTCAGATTTGTGTTGAGTCGAGCCACAATTAATTCGACAGCAAAAAGCAATTAAATTCAAAATAATTGTTGCAATTTTTACGATTTTATGGTATAATTTGTAAAACAAACCTCACTCACGCAAGAAAGGAAGGAGATTTTATGCCAAAAAGCACGGCGGAGTTGTTTGCCAAAGAAATTCAAAAGGAACTTAATAAAAGCTTTATTGAGTTATGCAAAAGCAAGGACAAAGGGCTTGTTCTTGCTGATATTGATACGCTTGTTTCGCAAGGCGCGCACGTTACTGCGTCCGGCTGCAAGGCTATGTATCTTGCCGTAAAAAACCACAACTTTGAGCTTATAGACTATCTTATGAGCAAAAGCATATTGGACAACGCGCTTGCAAGAGGATATCTTGCGGCTATGTGTGACTTTGGCGACTTTAGCAAGGTGGAGGATAAGTTTTTTGAGCGAATAGACAAGGCGATAGAGTATACCGGCTTTTGTGTGGACTATATCGTGCCATATGTAAACACAGCCTTTTTGCACGGAGAGCACGACAAGGCGCTTACGCTTTCGGACAAGTATCCGGTTTCGCGCACTCAAATAGTAGAGCTGTTATATACGCGCATAATCTTTGAAATGGTCGAAAAGGAGCTTGTTGACGGACTTGCGATAGTCAACGGATATCGCGACTGGATGGATGAAAAAACGCTTGGAGTAGCGCTTAGCAGTGGCAACGTTAAGGTTATTAAGTACATACTCGCTAAGAAAAATATCGCTCCGCCCATAGAAGCGGTGTGCGACGCCATTTTTCAAGGGTACCGCGATGCGCTTGATGTTATTGCGCTTAAGCCTATTCCCGTGCTCATCAAAAAGGCGCAGTCGTCTAAGGACGCAGGTATGGTCGAATATCTCAAAAGCCGTGGCGTTATAAAGTAGAGATAGGGGATAACGCTTGTAATTAAGCAAATAAATTACACTCCCCCATTTTTTCTATCGAGGCGGTGGCAAAACATTGTGCCTACACAAGGGAAAAATCAAAGCAAAAAGAAAAAGCCGATAGGTAACAGCATATCCTATCGGCTTAAAATTTAGGCGCAAAGATTAATCTTTTATATAGGTAAGGCAGTTTGCACAGTTGTTATCGCCCATCACGGTAATACCGTTAGCAACGCACTTGTTGCTTTTTTGAAAAATACAATTTGCGTTGCAGCTTACCGAGGTGTCAACCGAATAATCGGCCTTGACGAAGTCACTACCCGCTTCGAACATACTGTGCTTTTTTTCCACCGGCTCAAAGGTCAAGCAGTCGGTGCTTTTTGCAACTTCAATTTTGCGTGCCATACAACAATAGCCTTTGTTGAACTTGCAGCTTTTTTTGCCGCATTTAAGGTCTTTCATAGATATATCCTCCTTTTTATAAGGTTATTTTTGTCAAAAAGAAAAAAATATATTCATCATCTTTAGAACGGACTATTGACAAAATAGCGCAAAAGTGATAGAATTTTATCTAGTGGAGGTGCGCTATGAACGAAACGGAAGCATTTATCAAGTATGAAAAAACTACTACAATGCTGGATATATCGTCCAAGATTTTAGCAGCGACGATGTTTCTCGCGTTGGTAGTAAGCTCAATATTGGGTTTTGCTCTTTACGGAACAACCAATTTTACCGTTTGTTTTTACGTAGCGGCAGCGGCTGGAGTGATTTATGCGTTCGTTGCTATGCCCATATGGATAATAACTCAGCGCAGAAGGGATAATGTAGAGCTTTGCAGATCGTACCAAAAGGTTCTTGGCAGAAATCCATCCAACGCAGTTGCGGAAATTCGTGAGGCAACTGGAGTTAAGGACGAGAAAATTGTAGAGAATTTCGCTCGTCTTGAGGCGCTTGGGTTTTTTGACGAAATTTTTATTGATAAGCAAAACAAAATTGTTAACTGTGGACACTTAGATAAGAAAAAGTGTGATTTTGTTTGTCATATTTGCGGTGGTAAAAATGAAAAAAGCGGTATAGAAAGCGAAAAATGTGGTTTTTGCGGCGCGATAGCCGAAAGGGAAGAGGGTAATTATGGCAATTAAGACTTTTAAGACAGGCAAGATAAAGAAAAAAGCCGAATGCAAGGACAAGCAAATTCTTGACGAAGAAAAGAAGGATAGCCTTATTGACAAGGGTATTCTCAAGCCCGAAAAGAAAAAGGCTATAAGACCTGCGTCCGATATGAGCAAGGCGCAAAGATATTATCCTGACATTAAGACGGGACTTAGTGACGAGCAGCTTGAAGAAAGGGTTTGTAACGGGTATATCAATGCGAGCAAGAAAAAGAGCGGTAGGTCGTACTTAGGAATTATTTGCGGTAACGTCTTTACGTTCTTTAACGTGCTTGCCTTTATCGTTGCGGCGGCTCTTATTTGGGCAGGCGCTCAGTTCTCGCAGTTGTTATTTTTGGGAATTATCATAGCTAACGTAGCAATAGGAATAATTCAAGAAATTCGTTCTAAGCGCACGATAGACAAGCTTAGCCTTATTACTGCGCCGTCCGCGTTGGTAGTTCGTAACGGGGCGAAGGTGCATATACCCGTAGGCGAGCTCGTAATTGACGATATTGTTTGCTTAGAGGCGGGCAATCAAGTTTGTAGCGACAGCATAGTGCTTATGGGCGAGTGCGAGGTTAACGAATCGGTTATTACCGGCGAAAGCATAGCAGTCGTTAAGAAAGCGGGCGATACGCTATATAGCGGCAGCTATATTTCTTCGGGCAGCTGTCACGCGCGAGTAGAAAAAGTAGGCGAAGACAATTATATCGAAACGCTTACGTCTAACGCAAAAAAATACAAAAAACCGCAAAGCGAGCTAAAAAGCTCAATTTCGCTCATTATTAAGGTAGTAACTGTGTTTATCGTGCCCATTACGGCGCTTATGATTATAGGCGGATTAGGCAGAAGTATAGACGGTATTTCGATGGAAGATATTCAGCGTACCATAATGAGCACCAGCGGAGCTATTATAGGTATGATACCGGCAGGTATGTTCTTGCTTACTTCTATGGCGCTTGCTATAGGCGTTATTAGACTTGGCAAGAAGAAGGCTCTCGTTCAAGACCTTTACTGTATCGAGATGCTTGCGCGTGTAGATGTGCTTTGTCTTGACAAGACGGGTACGTTAACTGACGGAACTATGAGAGTCAAGGAGAGTATTGCGCTTACCGAACAAGAGAAATATCCTCTCGCGGACATAATAGGCTCACTGCTCAATGCAACTGGCGACAATAACCAAACGGCAATTGCGCTTAGTAACAAGTACGGACTTGGCGTTAAATATAATCCGATAACCATTATGCCGTTTTCATCTCAGCGTAAGCTTAGCGCGGCAACCTTTGAGGACGTAGGTACGTTCGTGCTTGGCGCGCCCGAATTCGTAATAAGAGCGCGCAACACCACGCTTGAGGCGATGGTTAATGAGAACGCGTCAAGGGGATATCGCGTAGTCGTAGTGGCTCACAGCGATAAGCCGCTTAGCGACGGAGTGCCGTCCGACCTTACGCCGCTTTATCTTATAGCGATAGAGGATCATATCCGCGAGGACGCAATAGATACGATAAATTGGTTTAAGGAAAACGACGTGGCTATCAAGATTATAAGCGGTGACAACCCCATTACCGTTTCGGA
Source organism: Clostridia bacterium (assembly GCA_017501145.1). Lineage (GTDB taxonomy): Bacteria > Bacillota > Clostridia > Christensenellales > Pumilibacteraceae > CAG-552. Next base: position 14,172 of record JAFVXL010000047.1, read on the forward strand.
GGTAGCGCGTAGAGTGGGCGTAGAAAACGCGGATAGGTTTATTTCGCTTGACGGACTTTCGAGCCAAGAGGTAATAGAGGCGGCTAATCAATATACCGTCTTTGGTAGAGTTACACCTGAGCAAAAATGCTTGCTCATTAGAGCGCAAAAGGCAAAGGGCCATACTGTTGCAATGATGGGCGATGGTGTAAACGATATTTTGGCTATGCGTGAGGCGGATTGCTCGGTAGCCATTGCATCAGGTAGCGAGGCGGCGCGTAACGTTAGCCACTTGGTGCTTTTGGATAGTCGCTTCTCGTCTATGCCAAGCGTTGTTATGGAAGGAAGACGCGTCGTAAACAACATAACTAAGTCTGCGTCGCTGTTTTTGATGGAGACCTTTATGTCCGTAGTGCTTTCGATAATCTTTATTCTTATGGGCAAGGACTACCCGCTCCAAACCAACTATTTGTTGCCGCTTGAGATCTTTATTATCGGAATTCCGTCCTTTTGCTTGGCGCTGCAAACCAACAAAAGTCGAATACAGGGTAACTTTATGTCAAACGTTATTTCGCGCGCGATACCGGGCGGCTTTGCGCTTGTGTTTAACGTAATGGCGCTGTACCTATTCCGCGAGTTCTTGACGGCAGGATACGGCGCAAGCGCAGTAAGCGAGGAAATGTTTACCTCCTTCTTAGTGCTTGGACTTTCGTGGACGGGACTAATGGTTCTTATAAGAATTTGCGAGCCGCTTAATTCCTTCCGTGTATTCGTAGTTATTGCGACGGTCGTGCTGATGGGCTTATCAATGATTTTTATGGGCAATTCACTTGGAATAGTCAAGCTTGATTTTGCAGATCCCATGAATCTTATATGGACGCTCTATATCGTGGCGATAGTGTTGCTTGCGTACTTTACTGTTTCTATGGTGATGAAGGTGCTAGTTTCGCTAAAGATAATGACCGAATAACGAAGGTAAATTTAGCAAAAATAATGATATTAGACGCGTTTTGCTTGCGGTTGCAACAAAACGCGTTTTTTATATTCGTATGTGTTTTAAGCGTTGTAAAAATCAAAAATGCGTTCTTATACGAGCAAAGACTTGACATATTGACATAAATGATTTAATATAATATCGGTTAAGTTTGCACTTTAAGAAAAAAGACAAAGGAACTAAGAATTATGTCATTATTTATGAGCATATTAACGTTGTTTGCAGGTGTAGGTGTATTCCTTGCGGGTATGCGCTTTATGAGCGACGGCTTGCAACAAAGCACAGGCAAAGGCCTAAAACAAATTTTTAGCCGCTTTAGCAACAAAAGGCTTGTTGGTTACGGAATAGGAACAGGTGTTACGGCGCTTATTCAGTCGTCGGACGCGACTTCCGTAATGAGCATGGGACTTGTTAACGCAGGAATTATGCAGCTTCCGCAAGCAACGGCAATCGTTTTGGGCGCTAAGCTTGGCACGACCATCACGGGCGTAATTGTAGCGTTATCGTCGTTCAATATGGGCGGATTTAGCTTTAACGTATTTTTTGCGGCAATGTCGGCGATTGGCGTAGGTATGATTGTCTTTACAAAAAAAGACAAGATCAACCGAATCGGCAAAATATTGATGGGCTTTGGCTTTATATTCGTAGGTCTTATCTTTATGTGCGACGCTATGAAAACGGAGCAAATAAACGGCTTTTTTGTTAGTATGTTTACAACTATCAACAATCCGCTATTGTTGCTTTTGCTTTCTATAGTCTTTACGGGTATTATCCAATCGTCAAGCGCGGCAACGGGTATTTATATAGCGCTTGTGGGCGCAGGGGCAATGACCACGTATCAAGCGTTTTTCCTCGTTATGGGCGCTAACGTGGGTACTTGCGTTACGGCAATTTGGGCGGCAATAGGCGCAACATCAGACACAAAGCGCGTAGCGTTTTTGCATATGGGAACGGCAATTTTCGGCGCAACGCTTTGGTCTATAATACTATTTATTTTTGGAAATTCCGTAGCGGCGTTTATGGATTCTGCAATAGCAATTCCTGAGTGGAGAATAGCAATATTTAACGTAACGTTTAACTTCACCTATACTTTGATTTTGTTGCCGTTTATTAATCAGCTCGTAAAATTAGCTAAGCTTGTTATTAAGGACGACATTAAGCCCGCGCACACCGCGCTAAAGCATATTGACGAACGCTTGCTCAAAACTCCGTCTATAGCGGTAGCACAGGTTCAAAACGAGGTCGTGCATATGGCGAGTCTTGCCAAAGAAAACCTTGCGGTGGCGGTCAACGCTCTTGTGAACAACGACCTTAGCGAAAAAGAAATTTTGGACGCTAACGAAAGAGATATTAACGTGCTCAACAAGGAAATTGCGTCGTACCTTATCAAGATTTCCGCGCTTGACGTGTCTGTTTCGGACGAAAAGCTTCTTGGCGCGCTTCATCACGTAATTAGCGACATAGAGAGAATTGGTGACCACGCTCAAAACTTCATTGAATTTGCCGAGCAGCTTATTACGGAAGATGCAAGCTTTTCGACGGAAGGCACCGCCGAATTGCAAAACATGTACGAAAAGGTTAACGAAATGTTTGAGCTCAGCCTTGATATTATAAAAACGAGAGAAAAGAAAAGTCTTAAGAAGGTTTCTGTGCTAGAAGACGAGGTTGACGCTCTTAAGAAGATTTATGGTGACCACCATATTGAGCGCTTGCACAAGAAAACCTGCTCGATAGAGGGCGGAATGTATTTCTATGACGTAATAACCGAGTTAGAGCGTATAGCAGACCATCTTATAAACATTGCGTTTAGCGTAGACAGCCCAACAGGAACTCAAACGGCGGTAATCGATTAATGAAGATAGATTTACACGTTCATAGCGGTTTTTCGGTGTGCGCTTCTACAAATTATATAGAAGCGGTAGATTTGTTTGCCGAGCAAGGTATGGATTTTGTGCTTTGCAACCATTACAACGCTCTATACACCACCTCTTATGGTGGCGCGTATCCCGAAAGCGAATTGCCTAATAGATTCGTTGAAGAATTTTATAAAGCGAAGGATTACGGCTTGACTAAGGGCGTAAAGGTTTTTTTCGGTATAGAGGTGGCGATAGTTATGCCCGATTGTCCTTATGCCGAATTTTTGATTTATGGAGCAACCCCTCAGTTCCTTTTGGACAACCCAAGGATGTACGAGCTTAGTCAGGATCAGCTGTATAAGCTGTGCAAGGATAACGGGCTTATGCTTGTGCAAGCGCATCCGTTTAGGAAGGAGCAGGGACATTTTCCGCACGATATGACAAAGGTGGACGGGGTGGAGCTCAATTGCCATTATAGGTTCTTAAGAGAAGAGCAAAAGGTGCGCGAGCTTGCAAAAAACAACAATTTGATTATTACGTGCGGCAGTGATTTTCATAAGGCGGGCCAGCAAGGCTCGGGCGGAATAATATGCCAAGACGTAAACAGCGAAACGGAGCTTAAGGACGTATTGCTTAGCGGTAAATTCGAAATTTTTTTGAGGTAAAGTGATGGCGGAAAACGCGATACAACAAAGTGAACGCTCTAAGTCCCGAATTTGGGAGCTTGATTTCGTGCGCGGAATATGCGTTATTTTGATGGTGCTTGACCATATAATGTATTCTATTATGGACGTAGCGCCGTTTATGGACATTATGCTCGGCAAAAGCGTTTGGGACAATATTAGCCTGTGGATACAGGACGTGTACTGGTATAGCGGCTTGCGTACTTACGTTCGTTTTTTGGTGTTGGGCGCGTTTTTTATTGTATGCGGAACAAGCTGCTCGTTGTCACGCTCTAATTTTAAGCGCGGAGCGTTATGCTTTTTGGTAGGATGCGGCGTAAGCTGTGTAACCGTCATTATAGACAAAATTTTTGCAGTTGGTATATCTATATATTTTGGCGTTTTGCATATGCTCGGAGTGTCCATACTCGTTTACGCCTTGCTCACTGAGCTTGGCAAGCTTATTTGCAAATTAGGCAAGAGCGAAAAAACTAAAGTCGTCACGCGCACAATAGGCGATTATCTTGCGCCCATAATGGGAGTGATATTGCTTATAGTCTATTTTACTTGCTTTTTTGAGGGGATCAAGGGCGATATGCCCATTACCAACGTAAAGATAGAGGACAAGTCAATGTCGGTGCTGGCGTCGCTGTTTGTAAACGTGCAATACTCTAGCATAGAGCATATAGTAGGTGGCGCTGACTTTTGGCCGCTTTTTCCGTGGCTTGCAATCGTGCTTGTAGGCGGATTTGTGGGAGTTGGAATATACAAAAGCAAGGCGCGAAATTATCTAGCGCGATTTGACGGCAAGTGGAATAAGCCGGTATGCTTTGTGGGAAGACACGCGTTGCTAATATACGTAGCCCATCAGGTTGCGGCGGTGGCGCTGCTGTTTTTGATAACGCTTATAGCGTAAAAAAAGGATGACAAAAATGACTCTTTATGAAAGTTTCGAGCTTTGCGCAAAGGCTAATTCGAATAAAACAGCAATTATATTTTATGGCAAAAGGATGTCTTTCGGTAAGCTCTTAAGGCTCGTAAACAAGGCGGCTTTTGCGCTACAAGGGTACGCAAAAAAGGATGACGTAGTAACGATTTGTATGCCAAATAGCCCTAGCGCGGCAATAGCCTTTTATGCGGTAAACAAGCTTGGCGCAATAGCTAATCTCGTTCATCCGCTTATAAAGAAGGATGGTCTTATAAGCTGTATGAGCAGGGTAAACAGCAAGCTGCTTATTACCTACGACCAAAGCGAGTGCAAGCTAGACGCGCAAGGCAACGTGCTTATATCCGACTCAAGCGCGTTTATGTCTCCGATAGCAAGAGCATATTATAAAAACGCATACAGAAACAAAATAGGCAAGATAGACAAAAGCAAAATCTTCGAAAAACAGCTTAACTGTCCCCAGCTTGATAGGACGGAGGCCCCAACACTTGCTGCCGTTTATATGCCAAGCGGTGGAACAACGGGCGAGCCAAAGGTAATAATGCACTCGGATAGAGTATTTAACGAGCTTTGCGATCATATTGATTTCTTTTTGTCCGAGCCTACGCAAAATTACAAGGCAATGTATTCCGTACTGCCCATTTTCCATGGCTTTGGACTTTGTATGAACCTGCATATGTGTATGAGCAAGGGTGTTACGAGCGTTATGACCTTGAAGTTTAACGCAAAATCCATGGCAAAAAGCATAAAAAAATACGGAATAAACGTGCTTACCGGAGTACCTGCTATGTTTAACAAGCTGCTTGGCTGCAAGGAGTTTGTAAATAGCGACCTCTCCAGCATCAAGGACTGCTTTGTAGGCGGTGATTCAGCGCCTGACGAGCTTGTGGATAAGTTTAATAGAGCGTTAGAGCAAGGTGGCTCTAAGGCAAAGCTGTACGTTGGATATGGACTTACCGAAACGGTTACGGTGTGCGCGGTAACAACTGCTAGGCACTACAAGAAGGGTAGCGCGGGATACCCGTTGCCAAATACCGAGCTGTGCGTAACGGACGGAACTAATATTCTTCCTTGCGGCGAGGTGGGCGAGCTTTGTATTCGCACTCCGCTGCTTATGCTTGGCTACTACGGCACGGACGAAAAGCCTATCAAACAGCTTGGCGACAAGGAGTGGCTGTTTACGGGCGACCTATGCCATCTTGACAGTGACGGCTATATGTACTTTAAGCAACGCACAAAAAATATGATCAAGGTCAACGGCGTACCCGTATTTCCGTCCGAGATAGAGAACGTCGTAACCAAAATAAAAGGGGTAAAAAACGTCGCCGCAATAGGCGTAGCCGACCAAAGCAAGGGCGAGGTAGTCAAGCTTTTTGTAGAAAAAAATGGCGACATTTCGTCCGACGAGCTGACGCAAATAATTAAGTGCGAGTGTTTAGACAAGCTTACGCCATACGCTCAGCCCGCATATATCGAATTTCGAGATTTACCGCTTAACGCCATAGGTAAGGTGGATCGCAAAACACTTTCTTAAATGCCCCATAGCTTTTTTCTATTTGCCTCGAAAAACGGCAAAAAATGTCTAATATAAGGCAAAAGCACCTCAAAAAACACATATATCCACCGCGCAAAAGGTATAATGGTGGATAACTATGCCTATTTATTAACAAAAAAAACGACTGCGAAAATCAATCACGTAAGTCGTTTTTTAGTATTTTGTCTAATTTTTATCAAATATAACCTTTGGTTAACTGTAAGGCAAAAAGGGTTTTTATCTAATTTTTGCGTGCTCAACTGTTATCAAAAAGGAGTAGCTTGAGTCAAGCTCGGCACTCAAAACGCTAAGCAAATCGTGTTGTATGCTTTCGTTGGAGCTTGCTGTGTCAAACGGAACGCACACCTCAAATACAAGCACGTCCTGATTGCCGCGCTTAATTATTCTAAAGTCATGAACGGCAAACCGTTCGTCAAGGCGGGCAACGATAGAGCAAATGAGGTTTTTCAGCCTTTCGGTGTGTTCGTTTGCTACGATAGGATCAACGTGAATAATTAGCTCCACGTCCGTATTTGCCGCAAAATCATGTTCGATTGCGTCAACAATTTCGTGCGCGGCAAGAACGTCAAGATTGCCGTCTATTTCGGCGTGAACGCTAGCGTAGTACTTGTTGACGTAGTTATGTACCGTAAGATCGTGAATTCCTCGTATGCCTTGGTATGACAAAAGTCGCTTTTCTATTTCGTCGGTGATTTCCTTGCTCGGACTTTCGCCAAGCAGCTCGCTTATCGGCTTTTTGATAACCTTTATGCCCGAAATAGCGATAATAACTGCTACAAAGCAGCCCGCGTATCCGTCTAAGCTAAGCGATAGCCATTGGGACAAAAGGAGCGATATAAGCACGACTGCGCTTGATGCGACGTCGCAAAGGCTGTCTATGGCGGTAGCCTTCAAAATTTCGGACGAGTATTTTTTGCTGAGCGCAAAGTTAAATACAAACATAGCGAGCTTAACGGCTATGCCGATACAAAGAACAATAATGGGCGCGTTGCCGCTTGCGCTAGAGCCGTCAATAATCTTTTGCATAGATGCAGAAAAAAGCTCTACTGCAAACAGCAAAATCAAAAAGGCGATACAAATAGATGCAACATATTCGCCACGCGCGTGGCCAAAGGGGTGCTCTTTGTCCGCGGGCTTGCTTGCCATACGAGCGCCGACTACCGTTATAAGATTGCTTCCGCAGTCGCTAAGGTTATTGAGTCCGTCACCAACGAGCGAAATTGTGCCGCTAATAACCCCAAGCACGATTTTGAGGGCAGAAAGACAAGCGTTAAGCGACATAGACACAATTGCGGCAACAATGGTTTGCTTATTGCGTTTTGTATTATCTCGTTTTGATAGTGGGTTAAGGTAATTCATCATATCTCCTATAATTAGTTTATCACGGAAGCGGTTATTTTGTCAATAAGCGAGTGCAAAATAATTGACTTTTTGATAGAGAATATAATATACTCGTAATTAAGTTATTTAGGTAGGTTTTTTATGAGAACTCATAATTGTAACGAATTAAGAAAGGAAGACGTAGGCAAGCACGTTGCTCTTTGCGGTTGGCTTCATAGCGTTCGCGACCTTGGCGCAGTGGTGTTTTTTGTGCTCCGCGACTTTTATGGCGTAACGCAGGTTACCGTATCTGACGAGGCGACCAAGGAGCTCGTGCGTGGTATTTCGAGAGAATCAACGCTTAGGGTAACCGGAAAGGTTATTTTGCGTAGCAGCCCTAATCCGTCGCTTCCCACAGGTCTTATCGAAATAGAGCCCGACAATATCGAAGTTTTGGGCAAATGCTCCGAAGCATTGCCGTTTGAAATATCTAATTCGCTTTCTTCAAGAGAGGACGTGCGACTTAAGTATCGCTTCTTGGATTTACGCAATCCGCTCGTTAAGGACAAAATCGTACTTCGTAGCAAGATTGTTTCGTCTATCCGCAGAAGAATGACCGAGCTTGGCTTTATGGAGATAACTACTCCTATACTTACCAGCTCGTCGCCCGAGGGCGCGCGTGACTTTATTGTACCGAGTAGATTGTATCCCGGTCAGTTTTACGCCTTGCCCCAAGCTCCGCAGCAGTACAAGCAGCTGCTTATGGCAAGCGGAATAGATAGATATTTTCAGATTGCTCCCTGCTTTAGAGATGAGGACGCAAGAGCAGACAGATCCCCGGGCGAGTTTTATCAGCTTGATATGGAAATGGCGTTTGCGACACAAGAAGACGTATTTTCCGTTTTGGAAGAAATGCTTCCCGCGCTCTTCCGTGAGTTTACCGACCGCAAGGTGGACGGAGCGCCGTTTAAGCGAATTCCGTATCTTGATGCAATAAGAGATTACGGCTCGGACAAGCCCGACCTTCGCAATCCGCTTATAATCAAGGACGTTACTTCTATTTTGCAGTCAGCTGTTCCTATGTTTGCAGGCAAGACGGTCAAGGCGATCAAGGTGGACAACTTCGATAAGCCGCGTAGCTTTATCGATAAGACTATAATAGAGCAGGCTCGTCAAAACGAGATAGAAACCGTTTATTGGGTAAAGACGGACGAAAACAACAACTTTGTTGGAGGCCTTGCAAAATTCCTTGGCGAGGTAGGAGCAGAGCTTATTTCTGCGCTTGACCTTAAGCCAAACGGATTCGTTGCAGTGCTTGCAGGCGACAAGGGGGTAAGCAAGCAGGCCGGTATAGTGAGGACTATTCTCGGCACCGAGCTTGACCTTATCGAAAAGGATGTATATAGATTTTGCTGGATAGTGGACTTCCCCATGTACGAAACGGACGAGGAAACCGGACAAATAGGCTTTTGCCACAATCCGTTCTCTATGCCGCAGGGCGGTATGGAGGCGCTCAAGACCAAGGATCCGCTTTCTATCTTAGCGTACCAGTACGATATCGTGTGCAACGGTATAGAGCTTAGCAGCGGCGCGGTACGTAATCACGATCCCGAAATTATGGTTAAGGCGTTTGAGATTGCAGGATACGGTATAGACGTAATCGAGAGCAAGTTCTCCGCGCTTTATAACGCATTTAAGTTTGGCGCGCCCCCGCACGCAGGTATTGCGCCCGGCGTAGACCGTATGGTAATGCTTCTTTGCGACGAGCCGAGCATAAGAGAAATTATTGCCTTCCCCATGAACAAGAACGCAAAGGACCTTCTTATGAACGCGCCCAACTACGTTACCGAAAAGCAGCTTAAGGAAACTCATATACAAGTCGTTATGCCGGAGGAAAAATAATATGGACGATATAGTTACTCTTACTACTGACGAAGGCGAAGATATCGACTTCGAAATAGTCAGCGAAATCGCTCTTGGCGAAGATTTTTATGCGATAATGCAGCCTGTTAAGCCGCTTGATGGAGTGGGCAAGGACGAGGCGCTTGTCTTTAGAATTATCGAAGAGGACGACGGCGACGAGTACGAGCTTGTTATCGATGACGAGATTATCGATAGCGTGCTAGATAGCTACAACGCTATGATAGAAGAAGAATAAAAGCAATATGCAAAAAAGGAGCGAGTAAAATATTGCTCCTTTTTTGGTTGTAGTTTTGTTAATACGTGGCAATCTCAAAAGACAAAAAAGTTTTCTGCTACCTATTGACATATCATACAAAGTATGGTAAAATATAACAAATGCTTATCTAGGAGGGCAAGTATGAAAAAAATTATTAGCGTAGTTTTAGTGGCAATAATGCTGTTTGCGCTAGTTGGCTGTAATGGCAGAGCAATGGAAGAGAAGCTTGCCGAGCTAGAAGCAAAGCTACAAGAGCAGTCAAGTAAGATTGATGATTTGGAGGAAGAAAAAGAATCACAAGCAGAAAAAATAACTGGGCTTGAAAACACAATAGCAAACCTGGAAAACGGATATGAGAACTTACAGCAAGCAATGGAAGATGCAAAGTTAGTTGAGGTGTATCATCTTAATGAGGCTTATTATAAAGGTATATTAACGACTGAAGATTTGCAAGAAATGTCTTATCATATTTATAATGACATTGAATTTAATGACGAATCGCTTATGCCTGGTAGAGAATGTATGATGAAAATAGCATACGCAATAGACAATATGTTTACCTTTTGTTGGGCAAATGTGGAGAGTTTAACGGATGGCGTAACTATAAAGGAGTTTTATGGAGAGTATCACGATTGTTACGTAGTATTGCTTGATACAAAATATCGCAATGATTGGCCGCCTGCGCTAGATTATAATGGTCCGACAACTTTAGGAGGCGTAAAACTTCCTCATTATCTTGTTGTGTGGGGAACGGTATTTAAGTTTAACTGCGTTTAAGGTGAAAAACATGGGAAATAAAAAATAAATGAGTGGTAAGATGACTTTGACGATAGCTGCGTCTTGGTAGTAATGGACAAAAGCGTAGGTGGCATAAATAAAGTACATAACGAAGATTTCTTTGGAGATATAGATATAGAAAGTATAGCAAAAAGGAGCGAGTAAAATATTGCTCCATTTTTGTTGTGTGTGTGAACGCATAAGCTAAAAAAGTCAAAGAACAATATTTCTGCTACCTATTGACATATCATACAAAGTATGGTAAAATATAACAAATGCTTATCTAGGAGGGCAAGTATGAAAAAAATTATTAGCGTA
>JAFVXL010000048.1 GCA_017501145.1 Clostridia bacterium
AACAGGCCTATACGTAAAATTTGGGAATATGCGATAGTAGCTTGAGCTTTTGGACAAATACAACTCGTCGGATAAACGGTATCCTTGAGCCTTAGCATCAGCCAAAAATTTATCTATTGTATCCGAGTCCTCCAAATACACATAGATACTAAGATAGCTCCATGGCAAACTTGACATTGATTTCATAATCTTTCTCCTTGTACAATATATTCCACAAGAAGCATAAAAAACACCCATCGTAACGATAGGTGTTGAGTTATAAAAATCATTACCCATCGTTCAAGCTTTGGCACCTTGCCATTGTGGCAGGTTGTCGGCGATCACAGGGCTTGTCCCTCACGCACTCTTTATGGTAAAAATATTATACTACATTTTTTACAAATAGTCAAGTGTTTTTTTATATTAATTATTATCTTGCGTTTCAGCTACGTCTTGCTCTAATATTACTTCTTGCTCAGATATTTACTTAGCTCGTTGAATTTCTTCGTTATGCTCTGCAATTTCCTTCTTAACCTTACCTTCCGCAAAAAGCGGAACAAGCTCTATTGCCGCAAGCAAAATGAACCACAATGCAAATAATATATCAAAAGCCGTATTACCCGCAGCATCAGCAATAACGTATGCAAAAAAAGCGGACAATAATAACATAATGATATTAACTATTCCGAGCGACTTAGCCGCGCGAAAATGCTTGGGAGAAATTTCGATACTTTTATTTTCTTTTACGTTAGCATTCGCCTTTAACAAAATAGAACCAAAAACTACCTTATAAATATCTGCGCCCAAGCTAACGGCGGAAACTATTAACAAACAAGGTAGTCCCAAAACCAAAATTAACGCATACCCCAAACCTTGTCCAAAATCCATATTTTCGGTTACAAATATCTGCAGCTTAACACATAAAATAAATACAGCGACAGATAATACCAAAACCACCAAGCTAACGATATTAAGTGCTGCTACTAGCTTAGACTTTTTTAGCCCTATGTTACGTTTTTCCATAATATCTCTCCTTTTATTATAAATTGTCTAAATATTTATCTTTAGATAATTATATCATAAATTTTTCCCTTTGACAATACTTTTTATAAAATTTTTTAAAAATCAAAGGAAATTTGACTCTTAACGATATACGTGTCGCCACGTTTAATATCAACTCTTGCTATATTACCTTCGCTATATCTAAGTACCGAAAGCTCGTCGCCATAACGCGATTGATTGATATAATTTACTTCTACTCCGATAATTTTATTACTTCTTAGCTCGTCAAGCGTAAAGCTGTCTAACAATATTCTTACGTACTCGGTATTGTTGGTGTGGTTATTGCAGTCTATATTGCTCGTCTTTACCTTAGTAACGTACGAAACTTTACTATCTACTTGGCTAAATCTCGTAAACTTCGATTGAAAACTCGACTGCTTAGTAACAATTTTATCAAACCCCACATTACTAAGCGGGCAAATTCTGCCCGAAGAAAGCTCAATAAGACACATTTCTAGCTGAGAATAAACGGCAATTTCGCCTACTTCATCATATAATTCTATATCAAATACGCTAACAACCTTAGAGATTTTTGATACGTAGCATCTTACCTTATACTTACTAAGCCACGGCAATGCTTTGAAAATTTGCATCTTGTGCTTAGTATATACCCAAGTAACTCCATACTTCTCGTTAAGCATTATGCCCGTCATACCTATTTGCGATAGCAAGCTACTAGAAGCATCTTCGACAATGCAAAAAGCTCCCTCAACTGACATATTAGCAGTTAAGCCGCAATCGGTTGTACGAACTTCATATTCTCTTGTAAATTCTACGTATCCTTCCATATGCTTATTATAACATATATAACGATAATTGTTTATTAATTTAATGGTAAATTATAAAAAACATTATATAAAATAAGCTTAACAAAGTTGTTGCTACAAAAAAATCCACCAGCATTAGCGTGCTCTCCAATGCAGAGAACACGCTAAACTATGATTGCCATTACGGGCAAGTTATGATATGCTTTGCATAGTTATGATTAGCTTCGCCAAGCTTTAAGCTACAAGGCAATCATATCATAGCATTTGCGTAGCAAATTCATAACGGCAAGCAATGCGAGCCCCATAACTCTAAACTAAAACAAATAGAAAAAAGAGAGACCTTAGCAAAACTGCTTCGTTCTCTCTTTCTGCATTTCTATATTTAATTAGATATTAAAGCTTTTCTTGAGCGTTGTACGTGGTGTGCAAAATCTCGTGAGCTTTGTGGCTGTTGGGCTTACCAAAGTACTCATCATAAAGAGTCTTCATGATCGGGTTCTCATGGCTAAGTCTGATTTCAGCCTTCTTATCACGAGCGTAAACTGCCTTAGCACGAAGCGCTGCAACATCAACATTGTTAAGAACTTCGCTCGATACAATGGGTTGTCCGCCACCGTTGATGCAACCGCCCGGGCAAGCCATGATTTCGATGAAGTGATACTTGCTCTTGCCTGCCTTGATGTCTTCCATAAGCTTACGAGCGTTAGCAAGCGAGTGAGCAACAGCAACCTTAACAACTACGCCATTGTCAAGCTTAACGGTAGCTTCCTTAATACCCTTCATACCTCTTACTGCCTTGAAGTCAAGCTTTTCAAGGTTCTTGCCGTTTACAACGTAAGCAACGGTACGAAGAGCTGCTTCCATAACACCACCGGTTGCACCGAAGAGGTTACCAGCCGACGAGCCTCTACCAATAGGATCGTCAAAGTCGCTTTCATCAAGATTAGCGAGGTTGATGGATTGATGCTTCAAAAGTCTAGCAAGCTCTCTAGTGGTGATAGTGATATCTACATCGGGATATCCGCTAGCCTTGTGATGCTCTCTCAACACTTCAGTCTTCTTAGCGGTACACGGCATAACAGTAACAACTACCATCTTAGCAGGATCAATACCGAACTTCTCAGCATAATAGGTCTTCATTACTGCGCCAAACATTTGTTGCGGCGACTTGCAAGAAGAAAGGTGTCCCAAAAGATCAGGATAGAAGGTCTCGATGAAGTTGATCCATCCCGGGCTGCACGAGGTAATCATAGGAAGCTTAGCATCCTTGTCACCAAGACGACCCAAAAGCTCGGTGCCTTCTTCCATGATGGTAAGGTCAGCGGTCATGTTAACGTCGAATACCTTATCAAAGCCAAGACGACGAAGAGCAGTAACCATCTTGCCCTGAACGTCCGAACCGATAGGATAGCCGAATTCTTCGCCAATACCTACTCTTACTGCGGGAGCAGTACCAACGATAACGTACTTTTCGGGATCGTTGATAGCAGCCATAACTCTTGCGGTGTCGTCCTTTTCGTAAAGAGCGCCTACCGGGCAAACCTTGATACATTGTCCGCAAGCTACGCAACCGGTTTCGTCAAGGTTATGTCCAAATACGCTACCAATTTCGGTCTTAAATCCACGGAAGTTTGCGCCAATTGCGCTAACCGATTGAACTTTGTTACAAACAGCTACGCAACGACGGCACAAGATACACTTGTTGTTGTCGCGGATAAGGTACGGATTGTTGTCATCAAGGGGATAATTGTTCTTAACACCTTCGAATTTATAAGAATCGCAACCATATTCAAGAGCGAGCTTTTGGAGTTCGCAGTTGGTGCTTCTTACACAAGAAAGGCACTTTTGGTCGTGATTAGAAAGGATGAGCTCCAAAGTGGTTTTGCGCGAAGCAAGTACCTTCGGGGTGTTGGTGAACACTTCCATGCCTTCCTTAACGGTTGCAAAGCAAGCTGTAACAAGGTTTTTAGCGCCAGTTACTTCTACTACGCACATACGGCACGAACCTTCGTTAGTTACGTCCTTAAGGTAGCAAAGAGTAGGAATATTAATTCCAACCTTTTTAGCAGCATCCAAAATTCTTGTACCTGCATCTACAGTTACAGGTATGCCGTTAATTTTTAAATTTACTTGTTTCATATTCTTCTCTCCTATTTCTTGCTGATCGCTTTTTGTCTATTGCACGAATCCAAGCATGCGCCGCACTTGAGGCACTTGGTAACGTCAATTGTCAAAGACGGCAACTTATGTCCTTCTGCTATGTAATCAGTCTTAACGATTGCGCCAGCCGGGCACTTACGTGCGCAGAGACCGCAGCCAATACATTTATCCTTATCAATTACAAAGTTAAGGAGAGCCTTACATACGCCTGCCGGGCACTTCTTATCTCTTACGTGAGCAATATACTCGTCACGGAAGTACTTAAGAGTGCTGAGTACCGGGTTGGGAGCAGTTTGTCCCAAGCCGCAAAGCGAGTTAGACTTGATATATTTCGAAAGCTCTTCCATTCTGTCAAGGTCTTCCATAGTACCTTGGCCGTTGGTGATCTTCTCAAGAATCTCATAAAGACGCTTGTTACCGATACGGCACGGAGTACACTTACCGCAAGACTCGTCTACGGTGAATTCAAGGAAGAACTTAGCGATGTCAACCATACAGTTGTCTTCGTCCATTACGATAAGTCCACCACTACCCATCATAGAACCGATTGCGATAAGGTTATCGTAGTCGATCGGGGTATCGATAAGGTCAGCAGGAATACATCCGCCGCTGGGACCACCGGTCTGAGCTGCCTTGAACTTCTTGCCGCCGGGGATACCGCCACCGATTTCTTCTATGATAGTACGAAGAGTAGTACCCATGGGGATTTCTACAAGACCGGTATTAACGATCTTACCACCAAGAGCAAAAATCTTAGTTCCGGGACTCTTTACAGTACCCATAGTCTTGAACCACTCGGGTCCGTTAAGAATAATTTGCGGAATATTTGCGTAGGTTTCTACGTTGTTAAGTACTGTCGGCTTACCCCACAAACCGTGCTCAGCAAGGTGGGGAGGCTTTTGAGTGGGCTCACCACGATGTCCTTCAATACTGTGGATAAGAGCGGTTGCTTCACCACAAACGAACGCGCCTGCGCCAAGACGAATTTCCATATCGAACTTGTGTCCAAGTCCCATAGCGTTGTCGCCAAGGATACCGTATGCTCTCGCTTGATCAATAGCGGTTTGCAATCTCTCTACTGCAATGGGATATTCAGCACGGATATAAACATAACCTTGGGTTGCGCCTACAGTATAACCAGCAATCATCATTGCTTCGATTACAGCGTGCGGATCGCCTTCGAGAACCGATCTGTCCATGAATGCGCCCGGGTCGCCTTCGTCCGCGTTACATACAACGTACTTTTGGTCGTTCTTAGCATTCAAAGTCGAAAGCCATTTTTTGCCGCACGGGAATCCACCGCCACCACGACCACGAAGTCCGATGTCAATCAAAAGCTGGATAACCTGCTCCTGAGTCATTTCCTTAACAACCTTTTCGTAAGC
>JAFVXL010000049.1 GCA_017501145.1 Clostridia bacterium
AACAGAAAGAGCAGACACAATTGTGTTTGCTCTTTTTTGTTTAGTTGTTGATATAGAGCTTGCTTTAGTTGTCGTTATGTGATATGCGTTGAGAGTAAGGTAGGATAAAAGTTGAGGTTTGATTTTTGGCTTTTTTGCCAACTCAACTCGGCAAAAAATAAAAAACTTTTTTTGAAGCGCAAAAAAGTTTTGTGAAAACTGTGCGTAAAAAATGCATAAACAAATAATGTAAAACATACAAAAAACCACTTTTTGTCAAACAATTGCTTAAAATTAGACAAAAAAAGCAGGCAAAAAACCAAATCGACAAATACTTTTCGAAATATCAACACAATAAATGCACAAAATGGTAGATATTGAGAAATTTATTGTACACATAAAAATACACAAAAAATTAACCCAATTATTATTGACAAGTGACGGTAATTTTTGATATACTATGTGTACTTAATCTGCAGTTTTATGCGATGGTGCGAAAGTGCCAAAGCAAACAACTGTGCTTCGATTAGCCGAAGTAAAATTTTATTGGAGAATACTATGAAGAAAATTAAGTGTTTTTTGATTGTGTCGCTAATCGTAATTCTTGCTTTGGGAGTGTTTGTTGGCTGCAACAAAGTTGGCGGAGTAGACCGCGAAACATATCCCAATAAGATTACATACTGTGCTAATGGCGGCAATTTGAAGGGCAAAACCGAAAGATATTTGTACGTTCAGGATGGTGTTCGCGCGATAGAGCCTATTCTTGATCCAAGCGCAATTATTGAGCAGCCTATTTATTCGGGTTACAAATTCTTAGGTTGGGCAAAGGGTAAGGTTGACAGCGAAGGCAATCCTGTCCTTAGAGACACTCCCGTAAATAGAGCTGATGGCGGCGTTTGGATGAACGCTGATGGCGCGATTTCGGAGAAAGCGGGAAGGGTTGATCCTACTGCGCAGCATAAGTACTACGATTATGATGTTAACGATATGTGGAACTTCTCGACTGACCTTGTAACTGAAGATATCGTTTTGGTTGCAATTTGGGGCGAGCTCAACAAGTTCATTATCGCTAACAAGGTAGACGGCGAGTGGGAGGATCTTGGTGACCTTATTGCGGGCAACGTTACCGAAGAGGACGAGCGTTATGAGGGTTACCAAGCAAGATTGTATAACGTAACCGATTCTAACGGCACGAGAATTCTTGCTAAGGATATTAATGACGCTTACGAAGATCAGCATGCTGGCTACACGGTTATCAAGTATTACTTCGACAAGGAGTTTACACAGCCTGTGTATTTCCCGTGCACGGTAGATGACGTAATCACCGTAATATACTGCCAAGAGATAGAGGGCGATTATGATATTGTAGATGAATACAGCGAGTTTAGAGACGCTATTAAGAACAACAATAATGTGTATTTGCTCGGAAATATTTCTATGGCGGGTAAGGATGTGTCAGTATTTGCTGGTTACAATACATATACCGGCACTATCCTTGGTAACAATCATACTATAAGCGACATTTCAGTAGAGATTAAGCAAGTTGCTTGCGAAGAAGGCGAGCAAAACACCTATACTGCGTTCCTTGGGGATCTTAGTGGCGCTACGATTAAGGAATTGACGCTTGATATTGAAGTGGAGTTCGTTATCGGCATTAATCCCACGCCTACCGACGCTGACGTAGAGAAGGGTATGGATGGAACAGAGCGTGACGCGATTTGCTACGTTGGTATGCTTGCTCGTAGCATGAAGGGATGCACGCTTGAGGATGTTACCGTAACTGCTGAGTACGATATCACGAGAGCGCTTATCGGTTTGGGTGACTGGCACCTTGACGAAAACTTCAACTCCGTAGAAACCAAGATTCCTAACACGTTCGAAGTAGAAGTTAGAGTGGGCGGTTATCAGGCTATCGAATCGAGCAATAACACCGTAACCGGCGGTAGTGTTACTGTTACCGAAAAGCAAGAAGCTGCTGAATAACTTAAGGCTATTTTGTATTTATTACAAATAAAATATATATAAATTTTTAGGAGGACCTACAACATGAAAAAATTCGCAAGAACGATATGCGTGCTTATGTTATCGGTGGTTTTGGGATTGTCGTGTTTCTCGCTTACCGCTTGTCCTGGCCCGGATAACGGCGACAACCCTAACGAAACAAGACCGCTTGTATTTAGCGTACAAGAGCTTGATAATGTATTTAATCCGTTCTTCTCTTCGTCCGGATACGACACGGAGATTACGGGCAACACGCAGGTTTCTATGCTCACAACTGACGCAGAAGGAAAGGTTTATTGCGGTGTTGACGAGCCGACGGTAGCTCAAAACTATAGCCAAACCATTTACTATAGAGAAAATTCTACCGACACTCACACTGCTTATAAGCACGGAACTGCTCCCAATTTGGGCGATAGACAACCGAATTCGATTGATCCCGACGACTACTATACTACGTATCAGTTCCTTATCAAGAACAATATTAAGTTTAGTGACGGAAAAGATCTTACTATAAAGGACGTTATATTCAACCTTTATACATATCTTGACCCCACCTATTACGGTTCGTCTACTATCTATTCTACCGCAATCAAGGGACTTCAGGAATATCGCTTGCAACAAGAGGATGCGTCTGACGAGCAAAGCGCTTCGTTCAACGAATCGATGGCTATTGCAGCGAACCAAAGACTTACCAATATGCGTCTTGTATACACCAAGGACGCAACTAATAGAGAAATTTACCGCGCTCAGTATGCAAGTCCTGAAGCGGCTGCAGCTAAGTCGAAAATTTTGAAGGACGTAGAAACGGTTAGATATTTGTTCTGGGACGAAATTTCTAAGGACTACGCTAACTCAGAAGCTTCTCTTCAAGACTACCTTGATGAAAACGCTAAGCCGGGTAACGAAGAATCTGAGACCGGATTTACCGAGACTTGGGAAATCTTCCTTTACAACGAAGGTCTTATCAGCGTAACTTACGAAAATGACGGCACCATCAAGGAGTACGACGTAGCTGGTCAAGGTACTAGAAAGGACGGTACCCCCACTCAAATCGGCGACAAGATGATCGACTATGCTGACACCTGGAAGTGGTGGCACGATAAGGATTCGCTTATTAGAATCGTATTCAACGAGAAGATGGGTATCGCTACCGATAGCGCTGAATATGGCAACTATATTTACGACGCAGCTAAGGCTACTACTGATGCTGATGGCACGGTTAGACCGTCGCAAGAAGCATATGGTCCCATGACCGATATCATTACCGACGAGTACGGTAAGGCTCAGGGTAGCCAGCATAAGAGCAGCGAAAACGATATGACTTATTGGGATCGTTTGTGGAATTCCGACAAGCTTATCGCTAACCTTTACGAAATTATTACTTACTGGGCAACCTCGGCTTCTGCACGTGAACAATTTATTGCAGAAGAGAAGCAGGCTTGGTTCGAAAACTCTACTTCTAACATTGATACCA
The DNA here is from genome assembly GCA_017501145.1 of Clostridia bacterium. Taxonomy (GTDB): domain Bacteria; phylum Bacillota; class Clostridia; order Christensenellales; family Pumilibacteraceae; genus CAG-552. The sequence goes on from JAFVXL010000049.1 coordinate 3,455, forward strand.
TTGAGGGTATTACTGTTCATAAGCTTGCAGCTGGCTCGGTATTCGAAGGCGAGTTTGGTAACGAAACTCTTACCGAAGATCAATATGTTCTTCAAATTGAAATCGAAAGAGTTGACCCCAAGGCAGTATGGAACTTCGGTTTCACCGTAGCTCCCATGCATTATTATTCTAATGCAGACAACGATACTTCCAACGAGTTTGACGCAACCGACGACTATCGTTCGTTTAACTATCCTGGCGTTGACGGATACGACTCGACCAAGGCTATCTCGGTAGGTCGTCCGTTCGGTAGCAAGGACTATCTTGACAAGGTTGTTAAGGCAAGCAACATCATTTCTGTTCCCGTTGGAGCAGGTATGTACAAGGTTGCTTCTAACAAGTTGGAAGACGAAAACTACACTCCTGACCAAAGACCGACTTTCACCGAGTTCTCGTCGGATAACGTAGTTTATTATATCCGCAATCCGTACTTCTACACCACCTCTGGTGAAGGCGTATCGGAAGAAGAAAGCTCGATTTGCAACTGCAAAATCAAGTTTATCCGTTATCAGGTAATTACCAATGCTCGTTTGCTTGACTCCGTTCTTAGCGGAACTATCGACTACGGTGATCCTGCAGCAACTACCTCTAACATGGCAGCTCTTAACGCTAACTCTGAAATTTCCACTGTTAGAGTTCAAAACAATGGTTACGGTTACATTGGTGTTAACGCAACTTACGTTCCCGACGTAGCAATTCGTCAGGCAATCATGCACGCTATGGACCTTACCCTTATCCAAACTTACTACGGTGACTTCGCAAGCCTTATTTATCGCCCGATTTCTACCGTATCGTGGGCATCTCCGCAAAACCCGAATAACGCTTACTATGATGACGAAGATTATCAGAAGCAGTATTACGAGTATTTCAAAGATGATGAAGGCAAGACCGACTACGACAAGTTCGCTACCGAAATTGAAGCGCTTATTAAGTCTGTAAAGGCAAACGGCGGATATAAGAAGGATAGCGACCAAGTATATTATAGAAACCTTGAAGATGGCACTAAGCATCGTCTTGAGTACACCTTCACTATTGCAGGCGCGTCTGACGACCACCCGGCATACACCACTATGAAGTATGCGGCTGACATCCTTAACGCTAACGGATTTAAGATTACCGTTAAGACTGACAGCCAGGCGCTCAGCAAGCTCTCTGCTGGTACTCTTACCGTATGGGCAGCAGCTTGGTCCTCGGCAACCGACCCGGATATGTATCAGGTATATCACTACGAAAGCAGCGCAACCTCCGTACTCAGCTGGGGTTATCCGTCGATTATCGCAGGAAAGACCAATGCAACCTATAGAGATCAGTACAATCTTATCGTAGAGCTCGGCGAGCTTATCGAAGAAGCAAGAAGCGTGCTTGATACTGCTACCCGTGCTGACTTCTATATCGAAGCTTATGACATGGTTATGGATCTCGCAGTTGAGCTTCCGACCTATCAAAGAGTAAATATCTATGCTTACAACAACACCGTTATTGACGATGCAACCATCAATAAGAATTGCACTCCGTACAGCGGACCGCTTGTAAGAATGTGGGAAGTAGAGCTTAAATAAAAATTTGTGCGTGCTACAGGGGGAGTTCATCCCCCTGGTAGCGCATTGGATGGAGAAATATGGTAAAATATGTTATAAAAAGATTGCTGTTGTCCCTCCTCATTATTGTCGGCGTGTCTATAATTATCTACATACTTATTCGTCTTATGCCTATGGACTATATTGACCAAAAGTTCCAAGCGCAAGTGGCGAATGGTACGGTTAAGCCCGAAGACCTTATTGCGATAAAGGACTTGTATGGCTTGAGAGTAAGATATGAGGTATATTGCGGCACGACGCAGGATGATAGTGTCTTCTACGCGATATTTAATTGGGCCAACTGGGATCCCGAGTTAGCTGAAGCGAGCCTTACTGGCGGTCAGCGTACGTTGTGCGCTCTCGTTAGCTATGTAGAAGGCTACAGCAACTGGCTTGTTAACGCTTTGCACGGTGACCTTGGACAGTCCTTTAAGTATGGTGACGACGTTGTAAACGTTATTTCGGGCAGCATGTGGATTTCGTTCTGGATTTCTTTGGTAGGAACCTTGTTGCAATTCATTATTGCAATACCTCTTGGTATTCAGGCTGCAGTTCACCAATATGGCGCGTTCGACTATACCGTTACGGTTATATCGATGATGGGTATTTCGCTTCCGACCTTCTTCCTTGGCGTATTGATGCTTAGCTTGTTCTCGTTGAATCTTGGATGGTTCCCGTATCAAGGTTTGACAACGGCAAACAAGATATTCGAAAATGGATTTGAAGAGTTCTTGGATCAGCTTCACCACTTAGTGTTGCCTATAGCAACACTTGTAATACTCTCAATTGGTAGCTTGATGCGTTATACTCGTACCAACATGCTTGAAGTATTAAATGCAGACTATATTCGTACTGCGAGAGCTAAGGGCTGCTCGGAGAAAACGGTTATTTACCGTCACGCTTTCCGCAACACCTTGATTCCCGTAGTTACCATGCTTGCAGGTATTCTTCCCGGTATGTTCGGTGGCGCGATGATTACCGAGCAGGTATTCTCTTTGCCCGGTATCGGACAAAAGGCATATCAGGCACTTACCGTTGGCGACGTACCTTTCGTAATGGGCTACAACATGTTCATTGCAATACTTTCGGTATTAGGTACTTTGCTTGCTGACTTGATGTACGCGGTAGTTGACCCGCGTGTTAAGATCACGAAATAAGGAGGATAGTATGGAAGAAGAAAAGATATTAGCCCCCGAAGTGGAAGAAGGAGCGGTAGAGCAAGAACAAGAAGAATCGCTTGCAGATAGCGTAAAGGTAGTTTCGCCCGGTAAGCTCGTTGCAAAGAGATTTTTCCGTTCCCGTCTTTCGATGGTTGGTCTTATAACGCTTATAGTATTGTTCTTGTTTTCTTTCGTTGGACCGTTGTTCTCTCCCTGGGAGGAGATTGAAACGGATATGTCCGTTCCCGACGAAAAACGTGAAACTTTCTTTACGTCGTCTTATACTGAAGAAATTGACGCAAATATCGTATTTGTTAACGGTCTTATCAGCAAGAACTCGGTAGCTCTTCCGGGCGTAGAGTTCGACAACAAAACCCTTGTTGGTAGCTATATCGATAGCGAAAGCGGAGAAACGGTATACTTCAAGGCAAACCTAGGCGCAAATAAGGGCGTGTACCGTTGTGACGAAAACGGAAAGATACTCTCGTTTAGATGCGTAGAATATACGTGGGATAGAAAAACCTTCAACCAGCTTGGAAAGATTTCCGCTAATCACTGGCTTGGAACTGACGAACAAGGTATGGACGTATTTACTCGTCTTATGTATGGCGGTAGAGTATCGCTTACGCTTGGCTTCGTCGTAGTAATTTTAGAAACTATTCTCGGTGTTATACTTGGTGGTCTTGCCGGTTACTTCGGTAAGTGGGTTGACCAGATTATAATGCGTCTTGTAGATATATTCAACTGCATACCGCAATTCCCGATACTTCTTATTTTGTCGGCTGTGTTGGACGGTATGGAAATCGACCAAAAGTTCAGAATTTACTACTTGATGGGAATAATGACATTGCTCGGATGGTCGGGTGTTGCGCGTGTTGTGCGTGGACAAATACTCTTCCTTCGTGAGCAAGAATACATGATGGCGGCAGAAGCTCTCGGCTTAAGCATACCGAGAAGAATCTTTAGACACTTGTTGCCTAACGTAATGCCGCAGCTTATTGTACAAATGACACTCGGACTCGGTGGTCTTATTCTTACCGAATCCACACTTAGCTATTTGGGTATAGGTATTCCTATTCCGTACGCAGCATGGGGTACAATGATAAGCTCCGCGCAAAAGCCCGATATTTTGCAGAATTATCCCAATATTTGGGTTCCTGCAGGTATTCTAATCGTTCTTGCGGTTCTTGCCTTTAACTTCATCGGCGACGGTCTTAGAGACGCGTTTGACCCGAAGGCAAGTAGATAGGAGGGCAGGGTAATATGTTTAATGGTTTAAGAAATAGCCGTTTAGGCAAATATTATTCGTCCGTGCTTGTAAAATACGGTACGGTGGCCCCCATTATTGCAGCATTCGTTATGTTCTTAGTGCTTGCAACCGCTGAAGAGTTCGGCGTTATGCAGCTTGTTAAGGAAACGTCCATGCTTGCATACGTGCTTATTATTGTTGCGCTTAGCTTGGGCGCAGTTGCTGTCGTGTACTCGGCTTGTGCTAAAGCTACGAGCAAGGACATTACGTTGATTGACCTTGTGCTGTACGTAAGCTCGCTCACTGCAATTTTTGAGCTCGTAAAGCTTCTTATTGTTGCTATAGCGGGTGGAGAATCGGGTACGACTCGAGTAGTTTTGTTCATAGTAGAGGTGATAATACTTGTTGCGTTGAACGTAATCCGTATGTCGAGCGTTAAACCGATAGCTAAGACTCTTTATGAGGCTAAGAAGGCTAACGTAACCTTTAAGTCGTACTTTGCAACTCTTTTTAATAAGTACAATCCCGCTGCCATAGCTTTTGGCGCGGCAGTATTACTTGCGCTTTTGTTTCTTTTCGACGGTGCTAACCTCACCGGTGGCGGAGTTTGGATGTATATCGTAATGATTACTCTCGTCCTTATGGTAGCGACAGTTTTGTTCAATACGTCGGGAAGAATCAGAGATAAGCGCATTAATGATATCGACGCTGTGTTGCTTGCAACTATTGTTGCCGCAGTATTGTTTATCATCCCGCTTTGCATTAACTTCAGCTCCTTCAAGCTCGTTGCTTGGATTGTTGCTGTTATTATTCTTGCATCGTTGGCGGTTCTTATGTACAAGAACACCTACGTTGAGGAAACCAAAGCTCCCGTTGCTCCTAAGGGCAACAAAGGATTTAGAGCTTACGTTGCCGCTCTTGCGCAAAAGTGCAACCTTCTCCTTGCGGCGTTGGTTGGCGTAATCGGATTTGTTGTGGTTTATGGCTTGATAGCTATCGACGTATTCCACGGCACTGAGACGGAAACCGTAGCAGGCTTCTTGCTCGCAATCGACATTGCGGCTGTTGGTTTGCTTACTGCTCTTTTGCTTGGCGCAAGAAGCAACAGGCTTGGCGCAAGAGACTTCGTTCTTTTTGCTCTTACCGTGTTTGCAGTTCTTGCCCTCATACCCGCAATTGAGTTCTTCTCGATGCTCAACATTGCGTGGGTTATCCTTCTTATCCTTTTCGTTTGCGTAGCTTATGCAGTTCGTATAAAGTACGTAGTAGCCGAAGCGGTAGAGGGAAAAGAAAAATACAATCCCGTAAAAATTTTCAACAAGGAAAACGTTGTTGTTGCTAAGAACGGCGTAGTTAAGCTGTTCACTCCCGACAAGGGCTCGCACTATATTTCCGCAAAGGAAAGCAGACGTATCGCTCGCGAAAATATGCGCACGATGAAAGAGTACGAGGCTATGAAGAAGCGTAAGGATGTTCCCGAATCGGAATACGTTACGAAGATGAAGGACGATAGCAACATCGTAGAGTTCGAAAATTTGCATACGTACTTCTTCTCTGACGCAGGTGTTGTTAAGGCGGTTAACGGCGTAAGCTTCAATATTCCGCAAGGTAGCACCGTGGGCGTAATCGGTGAGTCCGGTTGCGGTAAGTCTGTTACCTCGCTTTCGCTTATGCAGCTTGTTCAAGCTCCTAAGGGACAGGTTATGAAGGGTAGCGAAATCCGCTTCAAGTCCACTGCATATAAAGAGGATGAGAACGGTCAGCATATTCCTATCTATGAGGTTAAGCTTGACGAAAACGGCAACGAAATTAAGGACGAAAACGGCAACCCCGTATTTGTTACAGCGCCCAAGCTTGACAAGAAGGGTAGACAGGTTGTTGATAAGAAGACCGGTCAGCCCATTGTGGAAAAGGTTCAAAAGCGCGACCAAAACGGAATTCCTCTTTTCGAAACAGAAGAAAAGGTTTACAACGTTGCTAAGATGCCTACCGAGGTTATGCGTAAGATTCGCGGTCGCGAAATTACCATGATATTCCAAGAGCCCATGACCAGCCTTAACCCGATTTTCACTATCGGTGATCAGCTCGACGAAGTTGTGCTTTTGCATATTCCTGGAGCGACTAAGGAATCGGCTAAGGCAAGAACGTTCGAGATGCTCAAGCTTGTAGGTATTATACCCGAAAACGTTTATGAGCGTTATCCGCACGAGCTTTCGGGTGGTATGCGTCAAAGAGTTATGATTGCTATGGCGCTTTCGTGCCGTCCCAAGCTTATTATTGCAGACGAGCCGACCACCGCGCTTGACGTTACTATTCAGGCTCAAATTCTTGACCTTCTCCGCGATATCAAGCAGAAGATCAACGGTTCGATTATGTTCATTACCCACGACCTTGGTGTTATTGCAGAAATGGCTGACTTCGTTGTGGTTATGTACGCAGGACGTGTTATCGAAATGGGTACTGCAAAAGAAGTGTTTGACAATCCATTGCACCCGTACACCATGGGTCTTCAAAAGAGTAAGCCTGCGGTTAATAAGAAGGTTGACAGGTTGTACAGCATTCCGGGTAGCGTTCCTAACCCGATTAATATGCCTAACTACTGTTACTTCCGTGACAGATGCGACAAGCGTTGTAAGGGATGCGACGGCGCATATCCCGATATGATTCAGGTAAGCCCGACGCACAAGGTATCTTGCCACCTTTACGAAAAGGAGGACGTAACCGATGGAAACTAATAACGTAGCAAATAACGATATTATTCTTGACGTAAGACATCTCAAAAAGTATTTCCCCATCCAGACAAACTTCTTCGGTAAGCCGACCAGATTCCTTAAGGCCGTTGACGACGTTTCGTTCAAGGTTAAGAAGGGTAGGACAATCGGTATCGTAGGTGAGTCCGGCTGCGGTAAGACCACTATGGGTAGATGTATCTTACGTTTGCACGAAATCACCGACGGTGACGTTTTGTTCAACGGTATCAACGTTAGAGAGCTTTCGCACGAGCAGTTGCGTAAAATTAGACCGCAAATGCAAATGATTTTCCAAGACCCGTATTCTTCGCTTTCGCCTAGACTTCCGGTTGGTGAAATCATTGGCGAAGCTGTACTTGCTCACAAGCTTATCGATCCTGCTCACTATAAGGATTATATCATAAGCATTATGCGTAAGTGCGGACTTCAAGATCACTATTACGAGCGTTATCCCCACGAGTTCTCGGGTGGACAGCGTCAACGTATTTGTATCGCAAGAGCTCTTGCCCTTAACCCCAAGCTTGTAATTTGCGACGAGCCCGTTTCGGCGCTTGACGTAAGTATTCAGGCACAGATCATCAACTTGCTCGAAGATTTACAGAGCGAGATGGGACTTACGTACGTATTCATTTCGCACGACTTGTCCGTTGTAGAACATATTTCGGACGAAATCGGCGTTATGTATCTTGGTAGCATGGTGGAAAGCGGCGACAAGAGTAAAATCTTCGCTAACCCGATGCATCCGTACACCCAAGCATTGTTCTCGGCTGTACCCGTACCCGATCCCAACGTAAAGATGAACCGTATTATTCTTAAGGGAGATATCCCTTCTCCGGCAAATCCGCCTAAGGGATGTAAGTTCCATACCCGTTGCAACAAGTGCATGGATATTTGTAAGGAAGTTGCTCCCAAATACAAGGAGTACGAGCCGAATCACTTCTGCGCGTGCCACTTGTACAATCAGGACTAATTATAGCTTAAATGAAGTATGGGCGGGTTTCCGCCCATACTTTGTTATATAATGAAAAATTTGGGTAAACTACTCAAGGAGACATTATGTGTTTTAGAAGAAAAGGCAAAAAAGAATACGCGGACGACGACGGAAGAACTATTGCTAATATGAACGTTGACGGTTTGCCGTGGTATCAGCCAAACAAGGAAGAAAACGACAAGAAGAAAAAAAGGATGCAAGAGCTGAAAGTAACGCGCCAAGAAAAATGGGCTATGATTAAGGGCGCGTATCTTGCGTATTTGCCTATGCTTTTGTGCATACTTTCGGCATTTGCCATAGTGATGTTGCTTATTCAACTGTGGCTAAGCTAAATTTGGTTGACAAAATCGAAAAATAGCTTTATACTAAATTGTGGCGCATGAGTATTTGCGCTGAGAGAAAAATTTTTTAAGGCAAAGAATTATGAAACATATTGACGTAAAGAAATTATTGGACGGTTCGCTCGTAGGACAAAGCGTTACGGTTTGCGGTTGGGTGCGTACTTATCGCGATTCTAAGAATATGGCGTTCTTGGAGCTTAACGATGGCACTTCGCTCAAGCATTTGCAAATAGTTATCGACAAGGTTGTTACCGTAGGATACGAGAATTGCTCGGCGCTTGGTTGCGCAATCAAGGCAGAAGGAACTCTTGTTGCTGCAGCTAAGGGCGACGGCGTGGAGGTTAATGCAGCGCGTCTTACGTTGCTTGGCGAGTGTCCGCTTGATTATCCCTTACAAAAGAAAAGACATACGATGGAATACCTTCGTACTATCCCGCATCTTAGAGTGAGAACAAATACCTTTAACGCAATGCTCAGAGTGCGCAGCGTTTTGTCTAACGCAATTCACAAATATTTTCAAGACAACAATTACGTTTACGTGCATACCCCCATCATAACGGGCAGCGACTGCGAGGGCGCGGGCGAAATTTTCCACGTTACCACGCACGGCTGGAACGACGGATGCAAAACGCAAGAAGAATATAATGTAACCGATTTCTTTGGACAAAAGGCAGGTCTTACTGTTTCCGGTCAGCTCGAAGGCGAAATGGCGGCAATGGCGATGGGTAAAATTTACACCTTTGGACCCACCTTCCGCGCAGAAAACAGCAACACTACCCGTCATGCGGCGGAATTTTGGCAAATAGAACCGGAAATCGCGTTTGCTGAGCTCCCTGATCTTATCGAAATAGCCGAGGAGCTTATCAAGTTTATTATCAATGCCGTTTTGACTGATTGCGCAGAAGAAATTAAGTTCTTTGACGAGCGCTTCGAAAAGGGCCTAACGGACAAGCTTCGTCGTATCGTTGATAGCGAGTTCAAGGTGCTTGACTATACGGAGGCTATTGAGCTTCTCAAAAAGGCTGACAAGCAATTCTCGTATCCCGTGGAGTGGGGCTGCGATTTGCAAACCGAGCACGAAAGATATCTTACCGAGGAAGTGTTCAATAGACCTGTGTTTGTAACCAACTATCCTAAGGACATCAAATCGTTCTATATGAAGCAAAATCCCGACGGCAAGACCGTTGCGGCAACCGACCTTCTTGTGCCCGGCATAGGCGAAATTATCGGCGGCAGCGAGCGCGAGGCTGATATCGTTAAGCTTACTCAGGCTATGGAGCAGCGCGGTATGAACTTTGCGGATTACGAGAGCTATATGGCTCTTAGAAAATTCGGTTCTTGCCCGCATAGCGGATTTGGCTTGGGACTTGAAAGAATTTTGCTTTACGTAACCGGACTTGGCAATATTCGCGACGTTCAACTCTTCCCCAGAACTGTAGGCGACTTGAAATAATAATTTATTAGTAATTTGATATCAAAAAAGAGAACAAAGTGTAGTAACTGCATTGTTCTCTTTTTTTCGTTATCTAGTCCATTAGCAATAAGCTAAACGGATATGTCGGTGTTGTCGGGCTCGCTTTGCTCGTTAGCTGCGCTAAGTTGCGCGCTATTGTCTGCTGCTACGCTTTTTCGTTTTTTTATTGCTATGATTACAAAGAAGGCGAATAGTGTGGCAGCCGTTGCTATTATAAAGCCATAAAAGTCAAGCAGTACGTCGGCAAAGGACGGACCGCGGCCGGGCGCAAGCATCTGCAAAAATTCGGTTAAGGATGCTATTGAGAATCCTGAAATTATGGTAAAAATCGCGCCGAGCCACTTGCGGTTTATAAAGAGCGCAAAAGTCAATGTCGCAAATATGCCAAGCACAAAGAAGGCGGCAAAGTGCCCAAGACCTTTTCTGATTTTGTACATCCAGTTGTTTACAACCGTGCTAAGCTTTTGGCTTTGCACCGTGACCTCCACCGTATAAACAATAGGGGTGGTGTTTTCATCTCCGTCATGGCAGTATACCGTGACGGTAGACTTGCCGGGCTTGAGAGCCGTAAGGGTGTCTCCGTCCACGCTTAACACCTTTTGGTCGGAAGAAGAAACCGTATATTCTTTATAAGTGGCATTGGACGCAAAAACGACGTTAAGCTGAGCACAGCCGTTGCGCGCAATCGTAGCGGTCGCCATTTTGTCGCTAAAGCCACTAAACGCCGCAAAGCCTTTGCAAGTCACGTCGGATATTTCCAGGGCGTTACGGGCGGAAATAGCGGCCGAAACAAAAGCGCCGCCTTGCGCAGTTACAGTTACGGTGACTGAGCCGGGCGAGTTGAATTTTATAACGCCAGCCTGCGAAATAGAGGCAATCTCTGAGTTGCTAACGCTCCATGTTAGCGAGGTTGCGGTTGCGCTGGATGGGGCAAAAGAGCAAGAAAGGCTGTATTCTCGTCCAACGTATACGATAGAGGACGGAAGTTTCAAACTAAGCTCGTCAATAAATAGGTCTATAACGTTTACAGTAACGGTAGTAAAGATGTCGCTACCTAATAGCGTAACGACGACTGTTGCCGTTCCGATTTTTTTGGGAGTAATAAGTCCAAGTTGGTTTACGCGTATGACGTCCGTTCCGCTAGTAACTTCGTATTCGTACTGGGCGTACGCATTGCCGCCACCAAGCGTAATTTCTTCAAACTCAACCGAGCGCTTTTCGTTTAGTAAAAGAGTCATTTCGCCGCCAACGAGCGCCGTAACTGTGTCGGGGGGAGCAATATCGCCGGCTTGCGTATTAATGATAATAGTCGCGCTAATCGAATCGTCCGTTTCAAGCGTAGCCGTAACGGTTGCCGAGCCTATCGTGGTAGCTGTTACGGTAACAGAGTAAGAAGAGCTAAATTCAAGGCTTATTTCGCCCTCGTGTGACCAAGCGAAAAAAGCGTTAGTGCTGTCGTGCGGAGAATAAACTGTTGTAAGATCTGCGCTTTGGCCTTGTCTAAGCGAGAGCTCGGTCGTAGGCGCGCCTTCGTGATAAAAGCTTAGAGAGGTTACGGGCTTGTGTGATACCGTGACGGTCACACTGCAAGAAGCGCCGTTATCTAAGGCGGTGGCGGTAATAGTTGCGCTACCTGGCTTCGTGGCGGTAAGAACGCGTCCGCTTAGCTTAATGCAATCGCCTACGTAGCTGAGCTCGTACTTGCGGTTGGTAGCGTTAGACGGAAGGACCGAAACGGCAAGGTTTATCGATTGTCCTACCGTTAGGTCGGGGATTTGGGATATGCTTATGCTCTCAACGGGGATACGCGCTACTCTAAAGGTAAGGCTGTCTTTAAGCGAAGAATTATATTTGCTTGTCGCAGTTACCGTAACCGCTCCTTCGCTCAAAAAGGTAACAACGGAGCCTTCAACAGAGGCGACGCGCTCGTCAGAAACAGACCACTCAACCTGCTTGTACGTGGCGTTAGACGGCGTAAAGACGGGCAAGAGTGTAAGGTGAGAGCCTACAGTTACGTCAGTTTGGCCGTTTGCGCTCGAAGTAAGCGTAAGCGAGGTAGGCTCGACAGGAACGTTTACCGAAAAGTCTATAAGCTCGCCTACGGTATTAGAGTGCTCGCTCGAAACGCTACCCGGCATAAGCGATTCGCCGCAAAGGAAAAGCGCTAAAAAAACGAAAATACACAAAACGCCGTATTTTATAATCGTACGACGTTTTTCTTTCGCTGATAAGCTTTTGAATTTTTGGAATAGAACAGGTTTTTTCAAAGCAAAATCCTTTTTGGCTAAACTAAGTTGTTGTTTTTTACGTGAATTCTATACTGGAGCGGCGTGATGTTTTCGCTTTTTTTGAACACTCTGCAAAAATATGCAGTATCCGAATATCCGCACTTTAGCGATACGTCACGTATCGAAAGAGTGGTAGAGCCGAGCAAATGCTTTGCCTTTTCCATACGTTTAGAAAGGAGATATTTTATTGGCGGCATACCAAGCTGCTCTTTGAAGATATGAGTTAGATAGAACTTGTTTATGTTTAGTATTTTGCACGCCTTGTCTATATTATCTATGTATAAGTAGTTTTTGTCAAAATAGTCTTTTGCTTCGAAGAAAGCTCTATTTTGAGAATAGGCAAGCCCCATATCGCACACAGCTAATCTCAAGACTGTAATAAGCAATACGCGAAGAAGGTCTTCTTCCACCATTTTGCTATTGAGCTGCGGATTAAGAGTTTCGCTTATAAGAGCCGAAAAATAAGCCTTGAGAATATCGTACATTTTGCCTGAGTGAGCTATGCAAAACGGCTCGTTAATTAGCTCGTCTTGTTCCATATTTCCAAGAATTGTGCCACTTAAGCCTACGTGATACATTTCGCTGTCTGGCGAATCGAACAAGTATTCGGAGTGAAGAACTTCCTTGCTGCAAACGATTATATCGCCCGCCTTGATGGGATATTGATTATCCTTCGTTTCAAACCTGCCGCTGCCACCCACGACGAAAATGAATTCGGGATGGGGGTGAGCGTGCAAGCTTTTATCCGCCCCGTTGTTAACTGCGTATTCCAAAACGGGACGTTGCTTGACGATATTCTTTTTTGCAAAGAAGTCATTTGCCATTTTTACCCTCTTTTAAGTCTAAGACTGCTAAGGTTGGTGATTTTTGTGTATTCGTAGTCACCGTTGCGCTCTAAGAACTCTTCTGCAAGCGCCTTGTATGCAATAGAGCCCGTGCATCGCGGCTCAAATTGCATAATGGGCATACCGTAGCTCGGAGCTTCGCCAAGCTTGACGTTGCGCGGGATGCGGTGTGCATATACGCTTTTGCCGAAGAACTTTATGATTTCGCTCGTTACGCTGCTAACGAGATTGCTTCTGCCATCGTACATTGTAAGCAACACGCCTTCTACTTCGAGAGAGGGGTTGAGGTGCTTTTTTGCAAGGCGGATGGTGTTCATAAGCTGGCTAAGACCTTCGAGCGCAAAGAATTCGCCTTGGATGGGGATAAGTATGCTATCTGCTGCGGTAAGCGCATTGACTGTAAGTAACGCAAGCGAGGGAGGGCAGTCTATAAATATGTAGTCGTATTTATTCTTAAGCGGTTGCAGGATTTTGCGCAAAATCTTCTCCCTGCCAGCGACCTTGATGAGCTCGATCTCTGCTCCGGCAAGATCGATATTGGACGGGATTATGTCTTGACCTGCTACGCTAGTATGAACAATTGCGTCTTTTACAGCGCACTCGCCAACAAGCACGTTGTATATAGAGTGCTTAAGATCACGCTTGTTGAGTCCAACGCCGCTCGTGCAGTTACCTTGCGGATCAATGTCGACCATAAGGGTTTTTTTGCCCATGGCAGCAACGAAGCTGCTTAAGTTGATACAAGTAGTTGTTTTTCCTACGCCACCTTTTTGGTTGGCAACGGCAATAATTTTTGACATCTTCATCATCCTCGCAAAATATTCAAATTTTGTTTTATTTATAATAACACACTGTGCAAAAAAATGCAAGAACAAATAGCAAAAAAAATTAAAATTTTTTATGAGAAATCAATTGCCTTAAAAAATGTTGTAATTTTACTCCCATTGTGTTATTATATTAAAATGAGTTTTATAGAGTTCGACAACGTATCATACACTTACGCAATAGATAGCGACAGAGAAGTAAAAGCTGTCAAAAACCTTTCTTTATCCATAGAAGAAGGGGATTTTGTTGCGCTTGTCGGACATAACGGCAGCGGCAAAAGCACCGTGGCTAAGCTGATGAATGGGTTGCTTGTTCCGCAGTCGGGAGTGATTACGGTGGACGGGGTGAACACGACAGACAAAAAAAGGCTGTTCGACGTGCGTAAAAACGTCGGAGTTGTTTTTCAAAATCCGGACAACCAGATGGTAGCTACCATTATCGAGGATGACGTGGCGTTTGGCCCTGAGAATTTGGGATATCCACCCGAAGAAATAAGACAGCGTGTAGACTGGGCGCTAAAAAGCGTCAATATGTACGAATACCGCGAGGGCTCGCCGTTTAGGCTTAGCGGTGGCCAAAAGCAGCGTGTAGCAATAGCAGGTGTGCTTGCGATAAAGCCGAGAGTAATGGTGCTTGACGAATCCACCTCTATGCTTGACCCTGTCGGCAAGAAAGAAATTATGGATATCGTCTACAAGCTTAACAAGCAAGAAAAAATGACCGTCGTTATGATAACTCACTTTATGGACGAGGCGGCTATGGCAGACAAGATTTTTGTTATGGAGGACGGAGAGCTTGTTAGAGGCGGGGGCAGGGAGGTTCTAAGCGACCCTATTCTTGCTAAGTGTGGGTTAGGATACCCGCCTGCGGTAGAAATAGCCAACAAGCTCCGTAGCGGTGGAATGCAGGTAGGCGACGTATACACTACCGACGAGCTAGTGGAGGAAATATGTCGATTGTTATAAAGAATTTAACGCACGTATATTCTCCCAAAACACCGTTTGAGCGAATTGCGCTCGACGACGTGACCTTTACGATAAACGACGGAGATTATTTTGGCATAATAGGACATACGGGTAGCGGCAAAAGCACTCTAATTAGCCACCTCAACGGACTTATTAAGTTGACTAAGGGCAGTATAAATGTCAACGGAATAGACTTAGGCAAAAAATACGACTACAAAAAGCTTCGTAGCGAAGTGGGTATGGTGTTCCAGTATCCCGAATACCAGCTTTTTGACGAAACGGTAGAGAGTGACGTAAGCTTCGGCCCGAGAAATATGGGGCTTAGCGAGGATGAAATCAAGGATAGAGCAGCGTGGGCAATTAAGCTCGTAGGACTCAACTACGACAAAATAAAGAATAGGTCGCCCTTTGAGCTTAGCGGCGGTCAAATGCGTAGAGTAGCGCTTGCCGGGGTTTTGGCAATGCGCCCCAAGGTCTTAGTGCTTGACGAGCCGACGGCGGGGCTTGATCCGCGTGGAAAAAAAGAAATTCTGGACCTTACTCTCAAAATTAAGGAGCAAGGTCCAACTATCATTATGATTTCGCACAATATGGATGAGATTGCGGCGTATTGTAACCGCATAGCCGTGCTTGGCGCAGGCAAGCTCGAGGGCGTATTTTCGCCAAGCGAGCTGTTTGGTCAAAGCGAAATTATCGAAAGATTGGGTTTAGCGTTGCCCACGCCTGCCTTGATTGCAAAAAAGCTTAGAGATAGAGGAGTTAGCGTTACTGCAAGCGATATGGACGGACTCGTACAAGCTGTTTTGTCGGCTAAAGGAGGCAATTATGCGTGACGTTTCGATGGGGCAGTATTATCCGACCAAGTCGCCTGTGCACAAAATGGACGCGCGAGCTAAGCTTGTGTTCGTGATTTTGTATATCGTTATGCTTTTTTTGGTGCCATCATTAGACAATTATCTTGGAGGCGGCGGAAGACTTGGCGAATATATGGTTAAAAGCGGACTTTCATTTGGAGTGGTAACGCTGTTTTTGTTAGTGGCGATTATATTTAGCAAGGTCCCGCTAATGAAGGTGCTCAAAAGCGTTAAGGCAGTAGTTTATCTCGTTATAATAACTGCTGTTATTATGCTGTTGTTTTATAGCGGTAAGGCCAATCACGTTTATGCAACGTGGGGAATAATAACTATTTCGCTCGAAGGAATTGTAAGTGCGATAGTCATGGCGGTAAGACTTTTTTTGCTCGTAATGGGCCCGGCGCTTTTGTCGCTTACCACTACGCCGGTAGAGCTTACGGACGGAATTGAGAGCTTGCTTAGCCCGCTTAAGCTTATAAAAATTCCTGTGCATGACATCGCGATAATAATGTCTATTGCTTTAAGGCTAATTCCTACTATGATAGAAGAAACGGACAAAATTACAAACGCCCAAAAGGCTCGTCTTGCGGAGTTTGACGACGGCAACGTGTTCAAAAAGGCAAAGGCTATGATACCCGTTCTTGTGCCGCTTCTTACGTCTTCGTTTCGTAGAGCGGACGAGCTTGCGTATGCTATGGACTCAAGGTGCTACGGCGGCGCTAAGAACAGAACGCGCATGAGGGTTATGAGGCTAAGCTACCGTGATGCTATAGCCCTTGTTGTTATCGCAGCGGTGTTCTTTGCGGTGCTTACATTTGTTTACGATTATTTTGGAGTAGCCACTTTTATATCCGAGTGGGCGTACACGCTATTATGAGAATAAAGCTTACGATAGAATACGACGGAACGGGCTTTAGCGGCTTTCAGATTCAGCCGGGGCTCAGGACTGTTCAGTCTGAGCTTGAAAATGCGATTTTTAAGGCGACGGGCGAAAGCTCGCGCATAGTGGGTAGCGGTAGGACGGATACCGGAGTTCACGCAATTGCTCAAGTAGCTCATTTTGACACAAACAAGGACCTTGGGGCAAAATACGCGCACGCGCTCAACTACTATTTGCCTAACGACGTTAGGGTGCTTGCCGCAGAAAAGGTAAGTCAAGAGTTTCACGCAAGATTTTCGGCAAAAAGCAAAACATACGTGTACGTTATGTACGAAAGAGCAACTACCAGCGCGATATATCTTAA
>JAFVXL010000050.1 GCA_017501145.1 Clostridia bacterium
AGAAAAAGCTATATCCACTGCTACCGAACAAAATTTACTAAAATTAGACACCCCTCAAGAAATTTACCATCCCGTTGGCTGTCCATACTGCAATCATACCGGCTACAAAGGTCGAATTGCAGTACATGAAATTATGTATGTAAACGACAAAATACGCGACGCTATCAACAATCGCTTCCCGATTGACGAGCTTAAATGCTTATCAAAAGAGAACGGCATGTCAACACTATGGGAATCGTGCAAAAAACTCGTTTTGGACGGAATTGTTTCTATTTCTGAGCTAATGACGCTATTTAATGAATAATTTCAAAGAAAAAAACCGCTTAAAGCTAAGCGGTTTTTTTCTTTGAAATTTAACTTATTTTTTAGTTTTTTCTTTCGTTAAGTCTTTTCAAAAACTCAGGCATATCGTCATCAACAGAAACCCTCGTAGTCGCATACGTATGAGCCTTTTGCTCATAAGAATTGCGCGCAGGCTGCGGAGGCGCTACCTGTGGTTCTTCATTGGGCTGTTTATTTTGTATAGGCGCTGCTTGCTGTTCGTACACAAAAGGACGCAATTGTTGTGGCTGTTGAATGGCGGGCTTTTGCGGTTGGGTTGCCGTAGCGCCAAAAGGCCCTATTCTGCCTTCGCCTTTAGACGAAGCTTCATTAAAGTTAATTTGTCTTCTTTGCGGAACTCCGTTATCAAAGCCAGTCGCGATAATGGTAATCAATATCTCATCTTCAAGATCTTCTCTTACATCTGCGCCAAAGATAATGTTCGCATCCTTATGCGCAACTTCTCTAACAAGCTTAGCTGCTTCATTAACTTCGCTAAGCGTCATATCGGGGCTACCGATTACGTTAAGAATTACGCTAGTAGCGCCTTCGATTGAAGTTTCAAGCATTGGACTAAACACCGCTTGTTGTACGGCTTCGATAGTTCTGCCTTCACCTTTGCCCCTACCGATACCCATATGGGCAACGCCCTTATCTCTCATAACGGTACAAACGTCAGCAAAGTCAAGATTTATCATAGCAGGCGAAACAACGAGATCGCTTATACCCTGAATACCTTGACGCAAAACCTCGTCAGCGTACTTAAAGGACTCTTTCATGGGCATATTGGGCGCAACCATCATAAGCTTTTCGTTAGGTATAATAACAATGGTGTCAACCACCTTACGAAGATTAGCTATACCTATTTCTGCGTGCTCCATTCTTACGATACCTTCGAACGCGAACGGCTTGGTTACTACCGCAACTGTGAGCTTACCCATCTCCTTGGCTATGCTCGCAACTACGGGAGCAGCGCCCGTACCTGTTCCGCCACCCATACCTGCCGTAATAAATACAAGGTCAGCATCCTTAATAGCTTCGGTAATCGCAAGCTTACTTTCTTCAGCAGCACGCTGTCCGATATCCGGTCTTGCGCCTGCGCCTTGTCCGTGCGTAAGCTTGTCTCCTATTTGAATTCTGCAGGGCGCTTTAGACATTTTGAGCGCTTGCAAATCGGTATTTATTGCAATAAACTCAGCGCTTTTGATCCCAACAGAAAGCATACTGTTTACAGCATTTCCACCGCCGCCACCTACACCAATAACCTTGATAGAAACAGGCGGCTTAAAATAATCAAAATTTTTATTAGGTTCCATATTGCACCTCCAAATTACTTATTGAATAATTTCGCAAAAAAGCCTTTCTTTTGCAAACCTTGTATATTGATTGCAAGATCTAATAATCCAAGACTACTAGACCACGCGGGAACTTCCATTTGAGGAATAGGCGGCACAGCTATTTCTACAGGCCTTGCAAACTTCTCGGCAAGTATTTCTTTTGCACCTCTAATATACGAAATTCCACCACCCGTAAGAGAGTACGAAATATTTTCCGGAATTTCATATTGACTTAAATCTAAGCACTTGAGCACAGTCTTAGCAATCGTACCTATTCTTGCGGCAACAATTTCGTTAGTAAGCGCCGCAGGATATTTTTCACTAACCTCGTAGCAATCGTCTTGCCCCATGCTAAGAGTAAGCACGACTTTGCGCTTCAACGCTTCAGCCTCCGCGAAGGAAATCTTGAAGTAGTTAGCTAAATCACCGGTAATATTTCCACCGCCAAGACTAAACGAGTGCAACGACAATATTCCGTCACCACGAGCAACTACCACGTTAGTCGTGATATAACCAACGTCAATAAGTACAACGTATTGATCGCGCTTAACCTCTTCAAAAAGAAACAAAGTTTCAGCAAGAACACTCGAAACATACTCTACGTTCTTAATGCCAAGCGAATCCAAAATAGAATTTACAGTATTTATAAATCCGATTTCGGCAAGCAAGTATGAAATATGTCCGCTAAGCTTAGCCGACTGCATACCTACCGGCTCGATAAGTCGACGTTCGTTGCTTAAAGTGTAATATATCGGTTGGACATTGATAAGCTTAAGCGAAGAATCACGAAAATTGTTTCCCTGCTCATGCAAAAAATCTACATCCTTTGCGGTTATTTTATGCTTAGGACTTCCAAAGTTACTTTCTACGTCTTTGCAAACACAAACAGTAAAGTCGCCCGGAACGCCTACGTAAAGCTTGTTAATCTTACATTTTGCGGTGGTTTCCGCAGTTGATATTGCGTGGTTTATTGCTTGCGGTAATTGATCAGGTCTAAAAAACTCACCGTCACAAAATCCTTGATATTCCGCCTCGCCTTTGCCAACAATAGTAAGTGTATCATTAAGCCCACGCTGACCAATTAAGGCGGTAATTTTTCCCGAACCAAAGTCGAGAATTGCTACGTCCTGAGTCATAAGTTACTCTCCTCGTAAATAGTATCGCTATCGGGCGAATAAAAAACCTCGTCCGTATTAACGGCAATAATCATACCAGACGTGCGATATTCCGGTTTCGCCGTATATAAAGACAACGCTTTACGCAATTTCTCTCCAGCGTTGTCGTCGTGAACAAGCTTAATTAGCACTCCTGCTCGAGTTTTGACATAAATTGCCGTACTGCTATAAGCCAAATCTATCGATGCAATCAACGCAGGAGCGTTGGTGTCTCTAAAATTAAGCTGCTCAAGCATTGTTATGATATCTTGCAACGTCGAAAATCTTTCAGCCGATGCAAAAGTTCCGCCTACAACAGGCTCTTGATCGAGATTAAGCTTAATTTTTATTACGCTATTTCCTCCACTCTGCTCTTGTCGACGTAAAATTTTGCCATCAATTCCACATACGTAATAACTGCCGTCGTAATTAACCTCAAAGTAGTCAAAAAGCTTAACGAAATTTATCGAAACTCTGTTAGGAAAAAGTCTTTCAATATTTACTACCTTAATTCCGCCGATTTCGCCTTCGATTTGAGCGATAATTTCCTCCTCGTTAAGCATAAAGATACTCTTGCCAGCAAGCTTGTCCTTGAGCTCTTCGACACGCTCAACAAGCTCTTGGTCGTCAGCATTATAACAATACGCGTTAACCGTCTTTACACTAAAAATCGCGCTGCCTACCGCGATAAGCAACGTTAACGAAAGAAGGATACCAAAAATTATCAACAGTCTTTTGTTACGCATACACGTGTATATTATACTCTAACTGTTTAGAAAAAGCAACTGATATTTACATATTTTTTTAACGCCTTACAAAAAATATAGCCTTATTTATGCAAATACACGCATTACATTTGCGCCTATGCTCGTAAGGTCATTTTCGATATTTTCATACCCCCTGTCAATATGCTCTACCCCATAAATTATCGACTCTCCTTCCGCCGCCAAGGCCGCAACAGTAAGCGCCGCGCCACCTCGTAAATCTTGCGCAAAAACGGAAGAAGCACTAAGCTCTTTTCCCCTAATAATCGCTGTATTTTCTCCGTCCAAAATAATATCAGCGCCCATTTGTCCAAGCTGATAAACATACCTAAAGCGATTTTCAAAAAGTGTTTCGGTTACGACACTCTCCCCGTTTGCTACTGACATTGCTGCTACAAAAAGCGGCTGAAGATCAGTAGGAAACCCAGGATAAGGCAAGGTAACCGTTTGTTTAACTGCCTTAAGCTGGCGACTCATTTTTACCCTAAGTCCACTTGCGCTTTCTTCTATAATAACACCTGCGCTTCGGAATTTATGTAGAACCGAATCAAGATGATCGCCTACAGCTCCCTCTATAAACACATCTCCTTTTGCTACGGCAACTGCCGCTATGTAAGTTCCCGCAATAATGCGATCAGTTATCGGTCTAAATCTTGCTCCGTGCAAGCTTGTTTTGCCTTCGACAATTATCAAGCTGGTGCCCGCCCCATACACTCTCGCTCCAATATTATTAAGAAAGGTCGCCAAATCTACAATCTCCGGCTCTAACGCAGCACCATAAATCGCAGTAGTTCCGCTTGACAACGCGCCTGCCATCATAAGATTTTCTGTTGCGCCTACAGACGGATATTTTAGTCTGACAACACCACCAACAGGCTTTCCTTTACAGCGCACTACGCTATTTTCTCCACAAACGGATTGGCTTATTTTTACTCCCAAGCTTCTTAGCCCATCCAAATGAAGATCAATCGGTCGAGCGCCTATTTCACAACCACCCGGCAAGCTTATTTCCGCTTCTCCGCACCTTGACAGCAAAGGTCCGAGAATAAATATAGAAGAACGAATTTTCTTCATTAAGCTCTTGTCTATTTGAGAAGGATTTATATTTTTGCAACACACCTCTACGTTGCCATTATAAAAGTTCACCTTGCCGCCTACACTCGAAATTATCTTAAGCATATCAATTATATCGCTTAAAACAGGACAATTGGTAATCAAAACGTCTTCTTTCGTCAAAACGCACGCAGCCAAAATGGGCAAAATAGAGTTTTTTGCGCCTTTTAGTTTAATATTTCCATTTAAGTTATTAGATTTAGTTGCGACAAGTGCGTACATTGTTACCTCCCATATATACTAATTATATGCGACGAGCTTTGTGTTGTTTCTTGCCGTAAGTATTTATACAAACAAAAAAAGAGCAAAAATACAAGCTAAAATTCTTGTATTTTTACCCCTTATTCGGCTACTTTTTTTCGATTAAATCGTCAAATTATCACTATATCTTGTAGTTTATTTTTTTCGTACAAGCTGCGTATACAAATAAGCTAAGTGAGCATAATAAACTAAGTGTTCATCATATCTGCAAGTCTAATAAGCTCTTTCTTGAGCTCATTAAGAGAAAACTCGTTGTCGCCTTGTTCGTTGATATTATCGCTAAACTCCTTGCGCGTTATAATCTCAAGCTTGGTTTTTATAGAAACTATCTCATCAAGAATAAGATTGCCAAACGTTTCGTCACGCACAATACCGTTCTCTTCAATTTTTACCATTGAAGCACAATTCAATTGACCTTTTAACGCGGCAATTTCTTCGCTTTGAGCTTCTACGACTTTTTTCAATTCAACAATCTCAGCGCACAACTGACAAAGTAAATTCTCAATTTTTTTACTCATTAAAATTCTCCTTTTCTTAAGTTATTTTACTACAAAGCTTTAGAAAAGTCAACCGCTTAATTGATACAATTTAACACTACCATCAAAAGAGTAAAAGATTATATTTATTTACACAAAAATGACTTATTTTTGTTTGCGTTTTGAAAAAACTAATGTTATAATGTACTCAACAATAAATATTCAAGGAGTATTTTTATGAATAGAGTTTACAACTTCTCAGCAGGTCCTTCTATGCTTCCTTTGGAAGTTCTTAAAAGGGTTCAAAGCAAGATGCTCGACTATGAAGGTTCGGGTATGAGCGTTATGGAAATGAGCCACCGCTCAAAGTACTATGATGCAATCAACAACGAAGCAGAAAGCCTTCTTCGTGAGCTTATGAATGTTCCCGAGAACTATGATATCATCTTCGTTCAAGGCGGCGCTTCTATGCAGTTCGAGGCTATCCCCCTCAACCTTCATAAAAACGGCAAGGCTGACTATATCCTTTCGGGTAACTTCTCCAGCAAGGCTTACAAAGAAGCTCAAAAGTTCACCGATGCAGTAGCAGCTGCAAGCAGCAAGGATAAGGATTTCACCTACGTTCCCGAAACTACCCCCGATATGTTCCGCGCAGATGCTGACTACGTTCACATGTGCTACAATAACACCATCTACGGTACTCGTTTCACTAAGATCCCCGAGACTCCGGCAGGCGTTCCCCTTGTTGGTGACGTTTCGTCCAACATCCTCAGCGAAGTTATGGACGTTAGCAAGTTCGGCGTATTGTATGGCGGCGCTCAAAAGAACGTTGCTCCCGCAGGTGTAACCGTAGTTATCGTTCGCAAGGATTTGCAAGATATGTGCGCTCCTATCTGCCCCACCATGCTTAAGTGGAAGACTCAGGTTGATCAAAAGAGCCTTTACAACACTCCGCCGTGCTGGTCTACCTACGTAGCTATGGAAGTATTCCGCTACATCAAGGAGCTTGGCGGTGTTCCCGCAATGCAAAAGATCAATGAAGAAAAGGCTAAGATCCTTTATGACTTCCTTGACAACAGCAAGTTCTTCGTAAATAAGGTTAATCCTGCTGACCGTTCGCTTATGAACGTTCCGTTCTTCTCTCCCTCTGCTGAGCTTGACGCTAAGTTTATCGCAGAAGCAGCTAAGGAAGGTCTTGTAACCCTTAAGGGACACAAGCTTGTTGGCGGTATGAGAGCAAGCATCTACAATGCTATGCCGGTTGAAGGCGTTAAGAAGCTTGTAGAATTCATGGCTAAGTTCGAAAAGGAAAACAAATAATTTTAAGGAGCTAATTTAATAAAATGGCTAAGATTTTAAAACTTAACAAAATCAGCAAAATTGCAGACAAGGAGTTCCCTGCTTCGTACACTCTTACTGATGAGTGCGAGCAACC